>NZ_FOKH01000019.1:0-128060 GCF_900111955.1 Pseudomonas sp. NFIX10
GATCGAGTCGTCCCATTTTTTGTTTTCCCACCGGCCATTCGAAAAGTGATCTACACGACCAATGCAATCGAAAGCATCAACGCTCAACTGCGCAAGATCATTAAAACGAGAGGACACTTCCCAACCGATGACGCTGCAATCAAATTAATCTGGCTGGGCTTGCGCAATATCACGGCGAACTGGGGCAGTGCGGCCCACGACTGGAAAAGTGCCATGAATCAATTCGCGATCCTGTACGGGGACCGGTTCATCAGGCCGACGTGGTAAATGAAGGTCTGCCTAACGGCAGGCCGTTACCGGCCCGCACACAAAAAACCTGACACTCCCTGCTGCGGTAATGGCTGCTGACGGTTCCGCTCTTACAGCGGCTCACTTTTGAGAAGCCTGCGCGGCCCGGCGAAAAGTAAGCAAAACGCTCATGCCCCACCACTCGGTGCCTCGCCTAGGCTCGGCATGCCTGAACGAAGGCATTGCTCCGTGGGCCGCCGCGAAGGGCCATCCATGGCCCAGCGCGGCTAACCCGGCATCCATGCCGGGTTGCCCACTGCGCAATACCTTCGTTCAGCCAGCGTGGTTAATGGGGCGCCGAGATCAACGTCCACCGCGAGGCGGCCTGAAAGCCGACCTGATTCTTGGTGGGACCGCGATTCTCCTGTGGGAGCGGGCTTGCTCGCGATGACGGCTGCCAATACAACTTCGATCGTTCCCACGCTCCGCGTGGGAATGCCGCCAGGGACGCTCCGCGTTCCGCTTCTGGAGGGTGACGCAGAGCGTCACGGGATGCATTCCCACGCGGAGCGTGGGAACGATCAACGATCAAAAACGCCTACCTCGGCTCAACCACATCCAGCGCCCGATTCGCCAGCAACTGGCCCAACTCAATCATCTGCTGGACCCCCAACGCGATATGTCGTCGCGAGCCCTCCAGGTCGAATGCCAGGTCACTGACCATGGCATTGGCCGAGGCCAGGGTTTCGCTGAGGTTGGCGAGCAGGCATTCGGCGTCGATGTCGGGGGCGATGATGAAAAGGGTGTCGGGGGTGTCGCAGGTTTCTTTGTCGGGTTTCGGCTTGAGGTAATAGTCCAGGGCGCGGGTGGCCGCGTCATCGAGTTTCTTGGCGTTGGCCGATTGGCTGCGGGAAACGTGATCGTCTGGGGGATTTGGAGTGTTCTTCGGCATTCTATGGATCCTTGAAGTTGAGCCACCACTCACTCGCGACTAAACGAGGGGCGGCAGCTGTACGCAGGTTAGTCGACCGGGGATCCAAGAAACCGGCGCGCCCGAGGGCGCCCTGCGCACAGCTACCATCAAGTGCAGGAATAGAAGAACCTGACTGAATGGAGCAATGAGCACCTTGGAATACCGAGCGACTAAACCCGATCACTGATGGGCAGTGACGAGAATCAAAGTACCGATGGGATCCAAGGTGGACAAGCCGGCGGATTCTGGCGCAGTTGTAGGCAGAGGCGCAAGGCGATGTAGCCTGGTGTCGCAGATTTGAAGGACGGGGGCGGAGCCTTTTCCTAAGGGAGTGTAGGGCGATTCCGTGGCGAGGGAGCTTGCTCCCGCTGGGCTGCGCAGCAGACCCTTTTTGTGGGCGCTTCGCACCCAAGCGGGAGCAAGCTCCCTCGCCACAATGAATGCAAAAGGCTTGAATTGCATATTTATGCAAAACAGCATTTGTCTTCTGCGAAAAGAACAAGCATTATGCGCGTTATGCAAAAACGCAACGTTTCTACCGTATTAAGAGCATTGCTCGATCAGCACGGGATCTCCCCCACGGAGCTTCACCGGCGTACCGGCGTGCCTCAGTCCACCCTCTCGCGGATTCTCAGCGGCAAGATCGTCGACCCTTCGGATAAACACATCTCGAAGATCGCCGAATATTTTGCCGTGAGCACCGATCAGTTGCGCGGGCGCGCGGACGTTGCGCCCGCCGGCAATGTTCGCCGCGATGAGCCGCATTCCGAACTCAAGGACATAAGCCTGTGGGACGATGAAACACCCGTCGAAGAAGACGAAGTGTCGGTCCCTTTTCTGCGCGAGGTTGAATTGGCTGCTGGATCAGGAAGATTCGTCATCGAGGAAAGCGAGCGCTCAAGCCTGCGCTTCGGCAAGCGTAGCCTGCGCCATAACGGCGTGCAGTTCGACCAGGCCAAGTGCGTGACGGTGCGCGGCAACAGCATGTTGCCGGTGCTGCGCGACGGTGCCACGGTCGGGGTAAACGCCGGCAAATGCGGGATCGGCGACATCGTCGACGGTGACCTCTACGCCATCAATCACAACGGCCAACTGCGGGTGAAGCAGCTTTATCGCCTGCCCACCGGTATCCGCCTGCGCAGCTTCAACCGTGACGAGCATCCGGACGAGGACTACACGTTCCAGGAAATGCAGGACGAGCAAATCGTCATTCTCGGTCACGTCTTCTGGTGGGGCATGTACGCCCGTTAACCCCTCCGCTGTCAGATAAAAACCCGCCGCCGTGCGGGTTTTTTTTCGCCTCCCGAAAACTCGCAGCCCCGTATTTATAAGGGATCCATGCATTTGCGCATTCTATGTGCATAAATAAATGCATTTACGCATTGACTGTATATGCATCCATGCATATTCTGTGTCCAAGCCGCTCGACAAAGCGGCTGGCAACAAAGCTCTTTAGTTCCACCAACAGGCAGCGATGAACCGGCCTTAACGGTTCAGAGGGTTGGCAACTGACCCGGGTGTGCAGCGTAAAGCACCAGAAGCAGTTATCCGGCGGGCAGGGACCGCGGCCGGAGGAACAATTTGAATGGATCCGTACCGCGCCAGTCGCGCCGAAAGATCAAGCGCATTACTGAAAAGCCTGGGCAACCGGGCTTTTTGGAATGCCTGCACCGTGAGGTGCGTTCAACCACATCACCGCCGCCAATGGAGGGCTTTCAATGTTGAAGGATTTCAGATGCGGTCACTGCAAACGACTTCTGGCCCGCGTGGGCGAGAACACCGAACTCCAGATCAAATGCTCCCGCTGTGGGACGTTGAATCATGTGAAGGCCGTTGAGCCTCGAGTGAACGCCGGCGAGCGAACAGCGTGCGGAGGAGACCCAGCACTCCGTGCTCAATCACATCCATCGAGGTAAGAAAAATGAAATTGCTCAAAAAAATCCTACTGGCGACTGCGTTTCTGTCGTCCTTCGTAACCCTGAACACTTGGGCTGATACGGCCATGTCATGGAACCTGGCCCGGGACATGTACCTGATGACCGAAGCCGCACCGGCCGGTTCGCCGTGGTCGTTCATGCAAAACAAATCGGGGGTGAATGCCTCGGCCAACTACACGCTCATGCCTACGTTCCAGGCGGGGACATGCAATGGCCAGCCAACCACTTGCTGGCAGGACACTACTACGGGAGCCTGGATTTTAATTCCCCACGCAAACGTCACCTTCACGGGTTCAGGCACCAGTTTTGTATTCAAGCAGGGCGACGTAGCCACACATCCCGGCACCAACAGCCAGAGCATCTTCCGCTGGGCCAGTCCTGTCACCGGCAACATCAACGTGCTGGGTCGGGTCAACGACCTGCATAACGCCTGCGGGGATGGGATTGGCTGGTCGCTGAATCTGGGTGACACCGTGCTCCAGTCCGGAAGCCTGGCAAACGGCGGCAGCACTACGTTTATGTTGAATAGCGTAGCGGTTACGCCGACATCTTCGCTTTATCTGGTCATCGACAGGAAGTCCGACAACTCCTGCGACTCGACCAGTGTGGACATGCTGATTACTCGGTAGGCGTAACAGGGGCTCCGGAGGTATCCAGTTCAAAGAGTTGTATTAACGCGCCTCAAAAACCTATTTATCTAAGGGAAGTAAGCTAATGAAGAAATTATTCAGCATGCTGCTCGCAGCCGTCCTGGCGACCCAGGCCCTCCATGCGTCTGCCGAAACCTCACCTGTCGGTTCCTGGCAATTCGCTTCCTACCATGTTCCGGGTGGCGGTTTTTATGCCAACCAGACGATCTGTTTCAAAGAAGACAATACCTGGTACTCGAGCTCCCAAGCCGGCTGGAAGGGCGCATGGTTCCAGAACGGGGACGATCTCCAGTGGAATGGGAGTGTGCCGATGCCGGGGGCAGGAAGCGCCAACAATCTCGCGACCATTGCCATGGGTAAGTTCGTCGCCGCAGGTTCTATGTCGGGTAACTACGCCGAATGGGCAGCACCCAGTGCGCTACCGCTGCCTTGGGACAGGCACTACACCTACACCATGACTTACAAAGGCGCGACCTGCGCTGCGCCAAAGTGATGTCAGCCTTCAATGAGCTGACGAACGCTTGAACGCCGCTTCCAGTGACTTAACGGGTTGCAACGACCCACCTCTCTTTCAACTTCAAACAACTTCCCCGCCCAATCTTAATCACCCCAGGAAACGAGACATGACAAACGAGCAACAAGCGTTGCTGGACATGCCGATCTGGCTGGTCATCGTGCTCGCCCTGGTGGGCGGGGTGTCCGGCGAGATGTGGCGCGCCGACAAGGAGGGGGCCCGTGGCTGGCCGTTGCTGCGCCGCGTGGTGCTGCGCTCCGGTGCCTGCGTGGTCTGCGGGGTTTCGGCAACCATGCTGTTGTATGCCCTCGGCATGTCGATCTGGAGCGCTTGCGCCCTGGGTTGCCTGACTGCCATGGCCGGTGCCGATGTGGCGATCGGTCTTTACGAGCGCTGGGTCGCCAAGCGGATCGGCGTTTGCGAAATGCCACCGCGGGACCTTCCTCCCGACCAGCCGTGAACTCACATCGCTGATCCATACACCAGGAGGCGATCAATGCCCGTCCTCATCGAAAAACCGTCGCAGCTGTTCGTCGCCATTGCCCAGACGCTGCGCATCACTTATCCCACCTTGAAAGTCGGTAGCCCTCAGGCGTTCGATGGCACCGACGACCAACCCTGGGTGCTGATTGCCATTGAACGCGATGCGTCAGGTAACCGCGCCAATGACGGGCGTATCGCCCATGTCCTGACGGTTTCCCTGCAAGTGGTCATGGCCGTTCCAGGCTGGGAGGCCTGCGATCTGGCCGGTGAATTGAAGCACCTGATCGTGGATAACCGCTGGGGCTTGTCGGGCGATCAATGCGATCTGCCCACGGAAATCGATGGCCTCGCCTCCACGTTCATCCACGAAGCACGGGTGTACAGCGCCTGGACCCTTTCCTTCAACCAAACCCTGTACCTCGGCCCGACGCTGCTGGAGGACCCGTTGGGCATCCCGAAATTTGCCCGTACCTGGGAAGTGTCGAACATCGACGACCCGGATCAATACACCGCACTCGAGGGCTGAGCCATGTTCGATGGGCTGTTACGGATGCATCTGGGGCCGATCATCGAGCGTCTGGCACAGATGGAAACCGAGCTGGAAGACCTGCATCGGCGTGCGGAGAGTTTCTGCCGCATCGGCGTTTGCCAGGAAGTCGATGCGGCCAGCAACACCTGCAAGGTCAGCCATGGCGGGTTGCTGACGCCGGCGATCCGCTTTTTCAATCCGAGCGCCGGCGCCCAGAGCGAATCGCGGATTCCGTCCGTGGGCGAGCAGTGCCTGTTGCTGAACCATGGCGGCGGCGAGAGCGGCGGGCAGGCGGTGGCGTTGTTCGGTCTCAACGGCGGTCAGTTCCCGCCGGTCTCGACCCAGGCCTCGCTGACGCGGCGCCTCTATCAGGACGGTACGGAAAACGGCTACGACCATGCCAGCCATGTCCTGCACTGGCAAAACGGCCCGGCGGCGTTCAGCGGTTCCCGTGAAGCCCTCCAACTGAACATCGGCCCGTCGCGGTTGGCGATGACAGCCGAGGCCATCGAATTGCAAGTCGGCGCCGTCGGCATTCGGCTCGACGCTTCCGGTGTGCACCTGAGCGGCCCGGTGGTGGATCACCAGGGACGCGTCATCAGTACCGCATAAGAGATTTCCTCATGATTGGAATCGATCGAAATACCGGCGCCACGGTCGACGACTGGCTGCAGTTCGTGCAGCGCGCTACCCGTGCATTGACCACGCCGTTGGGCACTCGCCAGAAGCGCCCGTTGTATGGCTGCGCACTCACGCAGTTGCTGGGGCAGAACCTCGGCGACGACCTGCTGATCCTCGCCCAGAGCCACGCGGCTCAAGCGTTCTACAACCCGGACAATGGCATCGATGATTTCGAGCCGCAGGTCATTGTCGCCAGCCGGCACGGTGCCGGATTGCTGCTGCGTTTCGCCGGCACCTGGAAAAACCGCAAACAGACTTTCGAGGTGGTGACATGAGCATGTTGATACCCGGCCAGAACCAACTGGCCGAACCGGCCATCGTCACCGTCGAAGCATTCGAGGACCTTCTCGCGGAGTTCAAGACCTTCGTGGTCGAGTACGTCGCCGCACGCTCTCCCGCCAGCGCGGCGAAACTGGTGGACAGCCTCGAAAACGAAAGCGAACTGCTGACCCTGGCCCTGGAAGCGTTCTGTGTCCGGCTGCAAACCCACGAACGCAAATACAACGCTCGCATCAAGCAGATGCTGGCGTGGTGGGCCACCGGGACCAACCTCGATGCTCGCCTCGCGGACATGGGGCTCGAACGTCAGTTGCTCGACCCGGGCGATCCTGCGGCGTTTCCGCCCATCGCCCCGGTCTACGAGAGCGACGATGACGCTCGCTTGCGTTACTACCTGGCACCCCATGCTCCGGCGGCGGGCTCGCGCATGCAGTATCGGCGAGAGGTCTTCACCCTCGGCGAACGGCCTGCGGTGAAGGTGGAAAGTGCCGCTGGCGGTGTCGTGAACGTGACCTACACGTTCGATCCGGATGGTCTCGCCGCGCAAGTCAAGGACGGCAACGGACGCCGGACGGCACCGGGCGAAGTCACGGTCACGGTGCTTTCCCGCGAGGGCGACGGCACACCGTCCGAAGCGCTGCTGAACGGTGTTCGCCAACACTTCGCCCGGCCTGATGTACGGCCGGAAACCGATCTGGTCATCGTGCAGGCCGCGCAAATCAAACCCTACAAAATCCGCGTCGTGGCGAAGATCAACGCCGGCCCGGATTCGGGCTTGACCCAGGTTGCCGCCGAACAGCAATTGCGGGAATACGCCGAGGCGTGTCATCGACTGGAAGGTCGGGTGGACCCGAGCTGGATCGACTACACGCTGCACAGTGCTGGCGCGGTTCAGCTCCAGATTCTCGAACCACTTGCACCGATTGTGACGACGGCTTTCCAAGCCCCGCACTGCACGGGCGTCGAGGTCGAGGTGGAGACGTTATGACTGACGACACACCCCGCCTGAGCCTGCTGCCGGTCAACAGTTCGCCATTGGAACGGGCGCTGGATCTCGGTTTCGCCCGGCTGCTCGAACGCATCGATCCGCCGTTTCCCGAGCTGATGAATCCAGGTGAAACCCCGTCCGTTTTCCTGCCTTATTTGGCCGCGGATCGGGGTGTCAGCGAATGGGATGCGCAAGCCCGCGACCAGGAAAAACGTTTGACGGTTTCATTGTCCTGGCAGATCCAGCGCCAGGCCGGTACTCGCCAGGCTTTGAACCACGCCGTCGAATCTCTGGGGTTCACACCTCAGGTTACTGCTTGGTACGAACAGCACCCTCGCGCTCACCCCTACACCTTTGATGTGCAAGCCGTCATCGGCCAAAGCTGGGCCAGTGGTGATCACAATCGGCTGATACAGCGAATCAATGCAGCCAAGAGCGAGCGCGACCAGGCCACCATCACTCTCGTGCATCAAACGAGCGGAGGACTCGCAGCAACCGCAGTCATGCACAGCCCGTTGAGCGAGGGAGAGCTGTTTCTGTGCGGGACGCTGCCCATGCTCGAACTCGACGCGCGGCTTGCCAATATCGGGGTTTTCCAACCCTACATCATTAACGATTACGACCTCAGGGCGCAGCCATGACAGAAGATATAACGCGCTTGGTTCGCTTCACTTCCGCCGGCTTGGCGGAGGTGTTGCAGGCAAAGAACCAAGGTTTGAAAGGTGAAATCACTCACATCGGTGCCGGCACCGCCCGCTACGATCCAAATGGATCGGAAACAGCGCTTCGCAATGAACGGCAGCGCGTGGCGATTGTGGATTACGAAGACCTTGATCCCGGGCAACTGAGAATGGCCGCGCTGTTCGACGGAGCAGATGAATACGAGATCGGTGAGTTCGGATTTTATCTGTCAACTGGGACGTTGCTGGCGGTCTATTCGGTGGCTGGAAAGTTGCTGACCTACAAGGCGGCCGCGGCCCGTGTACTGCAAAAGTTCACGCTTGATATTTCGCCATTACCGGCGCAAAGCGTCACGGTGGTGGTCGGGTCTGACAATCTGAACATCCTGTTGAGCGAGGAAATTGCCACCGTAGCGACTGCCAATATCGACAACATGGCACGGCATGTCGGCTTGCTGTTTCGGGTAATGACGCTTGAAGTCGCCAAATAAATCAATAGCACAAGGAGTTTGACAACGTGAGCCTGGAAACCACTATCGCGTCGCTGGTGACAGCGGCCAACAATTTGACCACAGTGGTCAATGGGAAGATCGGCAGTATCAACACGACCATGGCCACGGCTTTGGCCCAGTTCAATGAGTGGCGAAGCCTGAAGGATGTTGAAGGAGATCCAACTGCGCTTGGCACGATTCGTCGCAACGTGTTGCAAGGGCATGTCTACGGGACTGGCGGCGTCTATGGCGCCACGGCACAAGGTGATTTTGTATCGACTAACTTGGGTGCCAGCGCGAACGTGTACATGCATTTCAGAGTGCCGCTGAACATCAATGTCCACTCGGAAATGTTCTGGTTCAACATCAAGGGTTACAGCTACGGCACAGCAAAAATAATCGACGAAACCTTGGTGGGGTATTGCTATCAGCCCACGCGGGTCCTGCAAAGTGTTTCGACTTTCGGGAATATGACGCCAGCTGTGTATGTCGATACCAACGGCAATATTGTCATGCGAATTCTGATTCCCAATATTTACTACACCACTGTGCGTATCGACACGATGCGAGTGGGCAATGGCCGATTGTTCAATCTGGGCGACTTGAGCACCAAATTGTCCTTGGCCGAAACCGTTGTCTTCAGTTAAGGAACGAACATGTCTGATACATCCAACGCGGATCATCTTGATATTCCGCTCGCTATACCGTCGCATGAAATCGAGTGGGCAGCCATTCGCACCCGCCGCAATCAGCTTTTGCGAGATACGGACTTTACCCAACTGCCGGATTATCCCGTGACAGAAGCGCAGCGGGCCGAGGTCAAGGCTTACCGTCAGACCTTGCGTGATATTCCCGAGGCGATCGAGGACCCGTCCAAGTTTGTCTGGCCTGTGATGCCAGCTTTCATCAAGTAAACCCTAACCGCGACAGCGGTTTTTTTTCGCCTGCAGTAAGCCCCGTTTGGGGCTTTGTGCTTTTCGCGTCTGGAGAACCCGTAGATGCCCATTCGTAAGCAATACACCGTGTTGCTGCCATTCCCCATCGGCGGCGGCCATTGGTCGAGCATCGGCCAGGAGCTCAATCTGCTGGATGTCGAGGCCAATGCCTTGCGCAGTGCCGGTCGTCTTGAACTGAGCAGCGCCCTGGCGGCGCACAAACCGGCTGTCGACACGCAAGCCATCCCCACCAAACCGGCCAAAAAGGCCGCCACCAAGAAGGCTGAATAACCATGGCTGAGGTTTTGAACTTCGAGCACAACGGCATTACCGTCAATGCCACTGAATCTCCCGAGGCCATGGGTGGCCTGGGTGACAACGTCATCGGGCTGGTCGGCACCGCGCCGAATGCCAACCCGCTGATTCCGAAAAACACCCCGTTCCGTATCAACAGCTTCACCACTCAGGCCCAGCTGGACCCGACCGGTGCCGAAGCGGGGACGTTGTTTCACGCTGTCTACCAGATCCTCAAAGTGGTCAAGGTGCCGGTGTACGTGGTTATCGTCGAAGAGGGCGCCACGCTGGCCGACACGCAGAACAACGTGATCGGCGGTATCGAGGCGCAGACCGGGCGCAAGCTGGGCTTGGCCGCGTTGAGTGGGGTCGCTGAAGACCTGACCATCATCGGCGCGCCAGGCTTTACCGGCACCAAGGCCGTGGCCAGCGAGTTCGCCTCGTTCGGCAAGCGCATCAAGGCCCGTGTGGTGCTCGATGGCAAGGACGTCGCGGTCGCCGACCAGGTGACCTACAGCCAGGAACTGGGCGGCGCGGACCTTGGTTTCGACCGTTGCCTGGTGGTGCACAACATGCCGGCGGTGTACTCCAAGGCCGCGAAGAAAAACGTCTTCCTGGCGCCGTCGAGCCTGGCCATCGCCGCCCTGGCCAAGGTCAAGCAATGGGAGAGCCCGGGCAACCAAGTCACCTACGCCGAAGACGTTTCCCGCACCGTCGAATACAACATCCTCGACACCTCCACCGAAGGCGATCTGCTCAACCGCTACGGCGTCAGCTACTACGCCCGGACCATCCTCGGCGGCTTCTCGCTGCTGGGCAACCGTTCCATCACCGGCAAGTTCATCAGCTACGTCGGCCTGGAAGATGCCATCAGCCGCAAGCTGGTGAAGGCCGGCCAGAAAGCCATGGCCAAGAACCTGACCAAGTCGTTCATGGACCAGGAAGTCAAGCGCATCAACGACTGGCTGCAAACCCTGGTCGCCGACGAAACCATTCCCGGCGGCAGCGTGTACCTGCACCCGGAATTGAACAGCGTCGAGAAGTACAAGAATGGTACCTGGTACGTGGTCATCGACTACGGCCGCTACGCGCCGAACGAACACATGATTTATCAACTCAACGCCCGCGATGAAATCATCGAGCAGTTCCTGGAGGATGTTCTCTAATGTTTACCAACCGCGTAAGACAGGCCATCGCGGCCACCCTGCAGGGCCTGCCGTTGTCGGCGACCGTGGAAAGTTTCACCCCTCCCAAGATTGAGTTCGCCATGGAGACGATGAGCGGTGGGCGCTTTATTGGCGAGGAAATGGCCAAGAGTGGCACCGTGCTCGGGGCTACGTTGGTGCTGCAAGGCGTGGGGCCGGAAATCATGTTGGCCCTGGGTGTGAGTGTAGGCGACGACATCCTGCTGAACGTGCGCGAGGCCGGTCAGGACCAGGATGGCAATACCTGGTTCACCTACCACACCGTCGGCGGGAAGTTGAAGTCCCTGGTCGAAGCGCCGCTGAAAATGGGGGATAAACCGACCACCACGCTGGACCTCTCCTGCCGCACCTACAACCGCCTCGAAAACGGCGTCCCGGTGATCGACATCGACGTACGCACCCAGAAGTTCGTGCTCAACGGCGTCGACATCCTCGGCGATGCTCGCCGTGCGGTGTTGTTGCCGTAAACGAATGCCCGTCAGTTGCACCCAATCCCTGTGGGAGCGAGCTTGCTCGCGATAGCGGTGTGTCAGCCCAAATCGATGCTGACTGATCCGACGTCATCGCGAGCAAGCTCGCTCCCACAGGTTGTCCTCTGATTCATCAAGGAACTGATTCCATGTCCTGGACGCCTCCCGTTCATGTCTTGCTGTCGCCGATCACCGGTGACGACGAAACACAGATCGAGCAACTTCCCCTCAAGCCGCTGTACTACGCCGCGCAAAAAGACGCCCTGGCCCGCGCCGGTGATGACGAAGACGATCAGTTCTTCGAACTGGCCAAACTGGCCACGGGGCTGTCGGTCAAGGAACTCGACCAGCTCAAGCGCCCGGACTACGTGAGCATTGCGCAATACGTGCATGAAATGTCCACCCTACCGACGTCTCACTTCCTGGAGCAGATGGCCGGCGCACCCGCCGATCCTGACCAGGTACAGCTGCTGCAACCGCTCGACGTTGCGGGGCGCAGCATGACTTCGCTGACCCTGGAAATGCCAGTGCTGCGTGCCACCAAGGCGATGAAAAAACTGAAAACGGCCAAGGAACGCGCCGAGTTCATCACCGCCCATTGCACCGGTCTGATGATTCCCGATCTCGACCGGCTGACCGTGCCCGACTGGACCCAGTTGCAGGTGCGCATCGACGATTTTTTAAACAAACCGGCGGACTTCTTTCGGAGCGCGACATCGAAGTGATCCTCGATGTGGTGCCGCTCATTTACTCGGTAAGTGAGGCGGAAATCCTGGAGTGGGACGCCGGCAAGGCCTTGCGCCGCTACGACATCGCGATCGTTCGCCTTGGCGTGAAACAGGAGTAGAGCGGGATGGCGGACGATAGATATTCGCTCAAATACGCAGCCTTCAATGAGAATGGGTTGGCGTTCGGTAATACCAGCCTCACCAGTGGCGTGTCGGCGCAAGGCGCGTTCGCCAGGGATCAACTGGCGAGCCTCGATCTGGTGCTGGAAACACTCGGGCTCAAGCTCGGTCTGCTGACCACCGCGATCGAGTCGCTGACCGTGAAGCTGTCGGCGCAACGATTGTTCTCCCAAACGATGGGCGCCGACGCCAAGGGCGAGTCGGCCAGTGAGCCAAAGGGCAAGCCGAGTGGCGGTATCGAACCACCGGCGCTGCTCAAACCCGCGATAGCGATGGATTCGGCCATGGCCGATCTGAAAAAGGCCACCCAATTCGGGCCGCGCCAGATTCAACAGGTGGCTGAGTCCACCCAGCAGATCGCCACCGCACCGTTGGTGGCGGCCAGGGGCACCACGGCGGTTGAAGTGGTGAGGATGCAAAGCCTGGCGGCGGGGAAGGGCATCGGTAGTGACGTGCACGATGCCTCGGAGCGACAGTTGGCGCTGTCGCGTTTTGCCTCGGATGCTGGCGTCACTGCGACGGCGTTCGATATGCCGGCCATGAAGGCCGCCGAAATGCTGGCCGACTGGCGCATCTCCATGAAGCTCAACGGCGCCGAAGCCTTTGATTTGGCGGATGCCGCCAATCAGTTGGGCAAGCTACCCAATGGTGCGAAACCGGCTGAGATCGGTGCGGTCTTGCAGCGTGACGGTGCGGCGGCGACGACAGCAGGCCTGGCCCCTGCACAAGCCGCAGCGCTGACGGCGGCGTTGCTCAATACCGGTACCCGACAAGCTGAAGCTGGCGTGGCGCTGGATAGTTTCACCACGGCCCTGGGCAAGGGTGACCAGACCTCCGCCACCGAGCAAATGGCCTGGAAACAGCTGGGCCTGGAGCCCAAGGCTGTGGCGAGCGGTTTACGTGACAAGGACACCGCGCCTGGCACGGTGATGACGGTGCTGGCGGCGTTGAACGCGCAACCGACCGAAAAGCGCTCGACCCTTGCCGTTACGCTATTCGGCAATGGCGATGAGGCGGTGCTGCGCATGGCGCAGAAACTGCCCGATGTGAACGCTGCCTTCTTGCAGGTGAAAGACCCAGGCCAATACGCCACGTCGCAATTGGGCAACGACGGCTCGGTGCGGCAGGACGCGTTGGCGCTGTCGAACACCCGGCAAGGCCAGTTGAACATCCTCAACGCCCGTAACGAGCGTTTGTCGATGGCCACGGGAAACGCCCTGATGCCTGTGGCGGATAACTCGTTTCAGTGGCTGGGTTCGCTGACCGATGGCCTGAGTGAGTTGGCTGAGTCCTCCCCTAAAGCCACCGCGGCCATTGTGCTGCTGGGCGCGGCGATCAAACCGCTGGTTGGGGCGCTGCTCAAGGCCGTAGCGGATGAGATGTCCAATCAGGTGGCCAAGCGGGTGTTGGGTAGGGCCGCTCCGCACCTTCCCGGCCGACTGGGCGAGGTGATCTCCGAGGACTTCAGGAAAAATCCTCCTGGGGACAAGCTGGATACAAGCAATGCCAGCCAGCGTCCCGAATCCACGAGAGGGCCGAAAGTACGCGTCAGTGCACGAGGCTCGCGGGGAGGCGCAGGGCGTTTTTCATTCGGGCCCACGGCCTCATTACGCTCGATGACGCGCAACGCACCCGGCCCATTGAAAGCCGTCGGCGCCGTCGCTGATGTGGCCGAGGGTGTGCTGACCGGCGACAAACGGATGATGGGCGCAGGCCTGGGCGCCGCGGGTGGCGGCTGGGCAGGCGCTGCTGCGGGGTCTGCGGCCGGTGCCGCTTTAGGCAGTGTCGTTCCGGTGATCGGCACTGCCATCGGGGGGGTGATTGGCGGGCTGCTGGGCGGCTGGCTGGGGAGCGATGTCGGCGCATCCCTGGGTGAAAAACTCGTCGCTCCCGCCGACAGGCTCGCCGCTCCAGATCAGATCAGCAAAGACCTGGCCGGCACCCAGACAACCACACAGCAGAACACCATGACCGCGAACATCTACATCAACGGCCAGGACCAGGCCAGTGCCAGTCAGTTGGCCAACCTGGTCGTGCAGCAGCTCTCGGGCCAATTCGGCTTGACGACCATGCCCAACTCACTGGCCATGCGCAGTGACGCCGCCCTGACCGACGGAGGTACGTGATGCGTCAACAAATGGCACTCGGCAGTTTCATCTTTGGGCTGTCGAGAAAGTTTGCGTACCACCAGTTGGTACACACATCGGACGGTGGCTGGAAAAGCATCGACATTCTCACCAGCAAACCCAAGTCCAGCCAGATCGGCCAAGGGCTGCAAGGGCTGACGATCACGGGCAAGTCGATGTACGCGACCGCCATGGATCGTCTCGATGAGCTGCGCGCATTGCAGGCGCAGCGCATCCCACTGCCGTTGGTCGATGGCATCGGCCGCAACTGGGGCCTGTGGCAGATCAACAAGGTCACGGAAACCCAGACCGAAATCATTGATGACGGTACGGCGATGGTGGTCGGCTGGGTGGTTGAATTGATGGAGTTCGCCAATGCGTAGGGTTCGAAGTATCGCCGGTGATTCGGTGAATCTGTTGCTGTACCGCGAGCTGGAGCGTTGTGACGATATCGTCGAGGAGGCGCTGTGGTTGCTCAATCCGGGGCTGGCCGAATGGGGCCCGGTATTGCCGGCGGGCGTATGGGTTGTCTTGCCGGAAGTGGACCTCAAGCCCGTGGCAACCCCACCGGTTTCGGCCTGGGATTAAGGAGGCGACATGTCATTGGGTTTCACGCCTGCGGTGGAAATTTATGGCGCGAACGCCGCGCTGCTCAACGAACGCCTGCTCAAGTGGGAGCATGTCGACGCGGCGGGTATCGAGTCCGATCAACTGACGCTCACCATCAGCCTGGACGGGCTCGAAGGGTTGCCCAGCCTGGGCGGCAAGATTGGCCTGCGGGTCGGTTATCTGGAGTCGGGGCTGGTGGACAAGGGCGAGTTCGTCATTACCCGGCGCACGCCGACGCTGTTCCCGTTGCGCCTGACCTTGGTGGCCATGGCCGCGCCGTTCAGTGCGGCGGACCAGACCGGGTTCAAGCAACGCCGATCCGTCAGCCATGGCCCGACGACCTTGGGCGCGCTGTTTCGTCAATTGACCTCCAGGCATGGCTTTTCTCCGCGTGTGGCGCCGGACTTGTCGCTGATTAAGATCGAACACATCGACCAGTCCAACGAAACCGACATGGGGTTCCTCACGCGCCTGGCTCACCGTTATGACGCGGTCGCCAAGCCGGTCAACGAGCTGTATGTGCTGGCCCGGCGCGGCCAGGCGAAGTCGTTGTCGGGCAAGGTCCTGCCCGAGATGAAACTGTCGGTGACGACCAACAATCGCCCGGGCGACCACGCCTTCATTTCGGCCAAGCTGGATGAAGGCGCCCGGGCCAAGTACCAAGGCTGCAAGACCCGTTGGTGGGATGCGGCGGCGGGCAAGCTGCAGGTCGAGGAGAGCGGCATCGCGCCGTTCAAGACCCTGCGCCAGCGCTTCCAGAGCGCCGACGATGCTCGCGCCGCCGCTGAAGGAGAGGTGCGTCGGATGCTGCGCGAAGCGCTCAAGGTGACGATCGAGTGCCCGGGTAACCCGGGGCTGTCCGCCGAGGGCATCGTGCTGCTGGATCCCACCTGGCCGGATTTCATGCGCGGTCGCTGGTCGATCGACAAGGTCACCGCCAGTGGCGACCGGGAAAACAGCTATCGCTGCTTGATTGATGCGACCTGCCTGGATGCCAAGGTGTGACGTCCACCCATGAGGGCGGTTTTGCCGGTATTCATCTGGACGCCAGCAGTCGCTTCGCATCATCGACGCTGACTTTCTGGATGATGTGCGTGGGAACCCGGGAGGTGGCGGATAAGTTGTAGACCTGGAAACGTTCGTCGATGACGGCGTCCGCCATCAGCTTCAAGGACGGCAGGATTCGGGTGTGATAGTGCTGGTCCAGGCCGCAGGGGGAACGTTTGCCTTGGGCCGTTTCATAGAATCGGCCTGCGGCCTGGTTCAAGTCGAAGCCTACGAGGAACACCTTGTTGAATCCCAGGTGGTAGGCGATCTGCAAGGCCAGGTACATGACGGTTCGCGCATCGAAGCAGCCGGCGGCGATGTTTTTGCTGAAGCCGATGTCTTTGCTGCGTTTGCTCAGGAAAGATGTTTTCCGGACGAACGACTGCTCTCTGTCAAATAACGTCGCCAGGAAGGAGGCCCTCGGGGCTTTCTTCAGGCTCAGGGTGTGTCCGCTTGGCTGGGTTTCAATGACTTCGAATTGGTCTTCCCATAAGGCAACGTTTTCGCTGAGCCCCATGGCCGTGGCAAACAGCTCGGGTTGCTGACGGGGAAAGTCATTATCGGAGCAGACAAAGAAGAACGGTTATATCGGTGTCGGCGAACATCGATATGGCGCCATTCATGGTGATCATCGGGATGTTGGCAAACTCATGGATGGGGAAATGCTTCGCCGAATTGCCTGAGGCGATAATAAAGACCGGGCCGCTTTTTGTGTTTCTCAGTCATCAGGTGAGATTCGCCTTGGCCGGGAGGCGGGAGGACCCTTGCCACACGATCTATCTGAAGTTTCCTTGCTCATCTGTCTTTCCTTGTTCAGATCATCCTTTGTGCCGGGACTATTCGAGTACGTGGCCTTGCCGTCGAAGGGGAGGGTTGGATGCTGAAGTTTCCAGGTTTCCCTCGATATCTCAAGGTGTTTCAGGCGGTTACGATCTGCTAATCGACTGAAATCGTTGCTTTTTGTTCAACGCAGCTTCGTGCGGTTTCGCTCTGAATACAATGCCGGCTCAACATCGCCATCGCTAAGATTGAATTTTTCGACGATGTTCGTCAAACGCGTTAAGGAGAGCGCCATGCCCATCACGTCAGCACAACTGCTGCGTATCTTCCCCAATGCCGGCGCGAATGCCGGCATTTTTACACCTGCCCTCAATGCAGCCATGGGCTGTCGCCAGATCGTCGGCCCCAAGCGTGTCGCCGCGTTCCTCGCCCAGGTTGGTCATGAGTCTGGGCAGTTGCGTTATATACGAGAGTTGGGCAACGCCGCCTACCTGTCGAAATATGACACCGGCCCGCTGGCCCTGCGCCTGGGTAATACGCCCGAGGCGGATGGCGATGGCCTGAAGTACCGCGGCCGGGGTTTGATTCAGATTACCGGCCGGGCCAACTACCAGGCCTGTGGTGAAGCGCTGGGCCTTGATCTGGTCAAGGCCCCTGAGTTGCTGGAGCAACCGCAGTGGGCTGCACATTCGGCGGCCTGGTTCTGGTCGATCAATGGGCTCAATGCCCTGGCTGATGCAGGGCACTTCGACAAAATTACCCAGCGGATCAATGGCGGCCAGAATGGCGCGGCGGATCGTCGAGCCCTGTATGCACAAGCGCTGAAGGTGCTCGAATGAGCCCGCTCCTGCTACGGCTCGCTCCGGCGGTCGGGCTGGCGCTTTCGCTGGCGGCCGTTGGTGTGACGTGGAAAGTCCAGGACTGGCGCTATGGCAACATCTTGGCGGAGCAAGCCAGGCTACAGGCCGAGACCCTGAATCGATTGACCCTCGCAGCGGCCGCTTCGCAACAGCATGAAGCCGACAGGCGCCTGGCCCTGGAGCGGCAGCTATCCGCCAGTGAACAAACCCATTATCGAGCCTTGAGCGATGCCCAACGTGACCAGGATCGCCTGCGCGATCGCCTTGCTACTGCCGATGTCCGGCTGTCAGTCCTCCTCGACGCCAACGATGTTGCCGCCGGTTGTGCAGTGTCTGCCGCCACCGGCGCCGGCGGCCTGGATCATGGCGCCCCACGCGCCCGACTTGACCCGGCGCATGCTCAACGAATTATCGCCATCACCGACGCCGGTGATCGCGGACTGATTGCCTTGCAGGCCTGTCAGGCCTATATCAGAGCGCTGGGTCGGTAATCCGGCGAGCCTTGCAAGCGTCGACTGCTCGTGTACGGTAGGCCTCAATCGCGTGGAATCAGGAGAGCACCATGGATGACATTACCGAACTGGCCGCTGAATTGGGCAGACGCCTGCAGTTGCTCAATGCCCACGTCACCACGGCCGAGTCCTGTACGGGCGGGGGGATTGCCGAGGCGATTACCCGGATTCCCGGGAGTTCTGCCTGGTTCGAGGCCGGTTATGTCACCTATTCCAATCGCCAGAAGAGTCAGCAATTGGAGGTGCCGGCCCAGTTGTTCGAGAAGGTCGGGGCGGTCAGCCGCGAAGTGGTCGAGGCCATGGCACAAGGCGCACAGCGCAAAAGCCTGGCGCGTTTTGCCGTGGCGGTCAGCGGGGTGGCCGGGCCGGACGGGGGGTCGCCGAGCAAACCGGTGGGCACCGTATGGCTCGCCTGGGCCGTTGGCCAGACGCTGATCAGCGAGCAGCGCTTCTTTTCAGGCAACCGCGACGAGGTCCGCCGACAAACGGTGAAGGCCGCGCTAGAGGGGCTGCTGCAACATGCCGCTGTAGAAATCTCAAATCAGGGGTAGGCGATCCTCGATCGCTGTGGAATAATACTGGCTACTTATACAGGTGTTGGCCGTCAGGCCTTATTGATTACGTGAGGACTTTAATGGACGACAACAAGAAGAAAGCCTTGGCTGCGGCCTTGGGTCAGATCGAACGTCAATTCGGCAAGGGTGCCGTAATGCGTATGGGCGATCAGGACCGTCAGGCTATTCCTTCCATCTCCACCGGCTCCCTGGGCCTGGACATTGCGCTTGGCATCGGCGGTCTGCCAAAAGGCCGAATCGTTGAAATCTACGGTCCTGAGTCGTCCGGTAAAACCACGCTGACCCTGTCCGTGATCGCCCAGGCTCAAAAAGCCGGCGCGACCTGCGCCTTCGTCGACGCCGAACACGCCCTGGACCCGGAATATGCCGGCAAACTGGGCGTCAACGTCGACGACCTGCTGGTTTCCCAGCCGGACACCGGCGAGCAGGCCCTGGAAATCACCGACATGCTGGTGCGTTCCAACGCGGTCGACGTGATCATCGTCGACTCCGTGGCGGCACTGGTGCCAAAGGCTGAAATCGAAGGTGAAATGGGCGACATGCACGTGGGCCTCCAGGCTCGCCTGATGTCCCAGGCCCTGCGCAAGATCACCGGTAACATCAAGAACGCCAACTGCCTGGTGATCTTCATCAACCAGATCCGTATGAAGATCGGCGTGATGTTCGGCAGCCCGGAAACCACCACCGGTGGTAACGCACTGAAGTTCTACGCCTCGGTTCGCCTCGACATCCGCCGTACTGGCGCGGTGAAAGAAGGTGATGAGGTTGTCGGCAGCGAAACCCGCGTCAAGGTCGTGAAGAACAAGGTGGCTTCGCCGTTCCGTCAGGCCGAGTTCCAGATTCTTTACGGCAAGGGCATCTACCTCAATGGCGAGATGATCGACCTGGGTGTGTTGCACGGTTTCGTCGAGAAGTCGGGCGCCTGGTATGCCTACAACGGCACCAAGATCGGTCAGGGCAAGGCCAACTCGGCCAAGTTCCTGGCAGATAACCCGGAAGTTGCCGCTGCCCTCGAGAAGCAATTGCGTGACAAACTGTTGAGCCCGGTTGCAGACGTCAAGTCCGTGGCTAATCGCGAGACCGCTGACGATCTGGCTGACGCTGACATCTGATCGATCCGATGACCGTCGTACTCGATACCCTCGTCGCGGTGCGGCGAACCGCGATGGACCTGCTCGCCAGGCGCGAGCACGGTCGGGTTGAGTTGACGCGTAAACTGCGTCAGCGCGGCGCGCCCGATGAATTGATCGACACTGCCCTCGACCGTTTGACTGAAGAGGGCTTGCTGTCGGAGTCCCGTTACCTGGAAAGCTTCGTCGCTTATCGCGCCCGCTCCGGCTACGGTCCTTTGCGCATTCGTGAGGAGCTGGGCCAGCGCGGTTTGCAACGCCCGGATATCGAACTTGCCTTGCGCGAAAGCGGTATCGATTGGCAGGAGCAACTGACGGACACCTGGCGTCGCAAGTTCTCAGGGCATTTGCCCATCGATGCACGAGAGCGAGCCAAGCAAGGGCGTTTTCTGGCGTACCGAGGCTATTCCATGGAAATGATCAACCGCTTGTTCAGCGGTCGCGGCATGGATGATTGAATAAAAAAACGGCCCGCTATTTCGATAGCGGGCCGTTTTTTATGGGCTCAGGTTACCTTGATCGGCTCCCAGGCAAGGGGATGGGGCTTTTGGGCGGGTTGGGCCCAGTTTTCCGGCAGGTTGATGTAGTCCACCAATTCCCTCAAACGACCATGATTACGCGCGTTGAAGGTGAACGTCAGACGTGTCAGGTGACTGAACCGGGCCTCGTCGTGCTCTTCACCGCTGTAGTCATGTTGATGAAAACAATCGTTCAGGCACAGGTCGGCGAAATCTACCTGCATCTGCTGCAGTGCCTGTTCGCTTAGCTTGTGATTCATGCGAATCACGAACTGATGCTTGAGCCAGCGACTGGAGTGGAAGTTGCGGTAGAACTGATTGATCTCTTCCACGGCCTCTTCGGCGTTGTACACCAGGCGCATGAGCTTCATGTCGGTGGGTAGGATGTAGCGATTTTCTTCCAACTGCTCATGGATAAAGTCCAGGGCGCTTTGCCAGAACCTGCCCCCGGGAACATCCAGCAGGACCACCGGTACCAGTGGGCTTTTGCCGGTCTGGACCAGCGTCAGGACTTCCAGCGCCTCGTCAAGCGTGCCGAAACCGCCAGGGCAGAGCACCAATGCATCGGCCTCCTTGACGAAAAACAGCTTGCGGGTGAAGAAGAAGTGGAACGGCAGCAGGTTCGACGTGCCTTCAACGGTCGGGTTCGCGTGTTGTTCGAAAGGCAGGGTGATATTGAAGCCCAGGCTATGGTCAAGCCCCGCGCCTTCATGGGCCGCGGCCATGATGCCTCCGCCGGCACCGGTGATGACCATCATGTCCGAGCGTGCCAGCGAAGCGCCCAATTCTCGGGCCAGGCCGTACAACGGATGTTCGATAGGCGTTCGGGCCGAGCCGAAAACCGTGACCTTGCGCCGGCCCTTGAATTGTTCGAGCGTACGGAAGGCGTGTTCCAATTCCCTCAGGGTCTGCAGCGTGATCTTGGCATTCCAGCGGTTGTGATCTTCCTGGGCCATGCGCAGCACAGTCAGGATCATGTCACGGTAAATGGGGAGGTTGGGGCTGTTGGGAGACACCAGGTTGAGTTGTTCTTCGACCTTGCGGGTAAGGTCGTGGCCGTGGTTCTCAAAATGACGACTGAGCAGGTCATTCGGTTTATAAGGCATTCAACTTCTCCTTCTTAACAGGACCCTGGCCCGGATGAGAGATTCATCAGGGCCACGACACTCCGTGTGTCGTCGTCAGCCCAGGCAGCGGCCTGGAGGTTGACCTGGCTTGACGCGGTCTGCAGCAGGGCGACCAAGCCATCCAGCGGATTCTGTTTTTCCCTTTTGATGAAAACAAGCACGCCAAGGTGTTGGCCGGGCAGCCTCTTTCTGCCCGATGCACATACTCTGAATACTTCTGAATCTAGCTGATCTTTGCTGTCCTGATCATGGCGCTCAAAAGTGACCGTTGGCAACCGCTGGATAAGTGCACCGCCCTATAGCGCCGCTCGTCAGATTGCCGGCCGGGTGCGTGCCGCTCTGATTTACTGATAACAAGCGTGGCAATGCAATTTGGCGCTCAGGGCTGGTGCTACGTGATGGATTGAAGCGGATCGGGCATGGAGGCGGGAGAGATGACCAGGGTGACTCTGGAGCTCGACAGGCAGTTGTACTTGATGCTGTTGGAATCGGCGCAGGCCAATCGAGTGAGTCTTGAGGAGGAATGCTGTCGTCGACTGGGAGGGCGGGCATGGCGCTCGCGCTACCTGCAGGCGCTGGTGGCAGAATTGCGCGCCGACGATGAGCAGCGGCGCGCAAGCTCGGGTTGATTACTTCTTCGTCTTGGCGGGTTTCGGGCAATCCGATTCCTGGAAGCGTTCGGTCGCGACCGGGCGGTTGGTCTTAACCTCGGTGAATTCGTAGCGCATTGTCGCGCCCTTGGCCATCAGCTTGCGGAAGCCCGGATTGGTGCACACCGTGGAGCCCAACTGGAAATACACGGCCTTGGGGTCTGCGCGCATTTTCTGGGCATGGCTGCTTTGCACGCTGAGGTGGTTGATCAGCTCGGTGCCTTCGACGGTATACCCCTGGTCGAGAATGTCTTCGTTGATCGCCCGTGGCGTACCGACGCTGCTTTCCTTGGCAACGTTCTGCAGCATCTTGTTCAGTTCGAGTTCTTTCAGCGACGCAGCCTGAGCGCTGAAGGACGTCGCCAGCAGGACGGCAACGGTAGGGACGATAAGGCGCAGCATGAAACTCTCCTGGTTCAGTGACTGGTGGTTCGACCGATCACATGACTGTGCGTTCAGTGGCCGGGGATTATAGGGGAGCCTGGGTGGACGGTACAGGCTCGTGCGCTCTGGTAGACTGCCGGCCTTTATTGCCCTGCCGAGTGTTGTTCGTGTCGAGTTTTCCTGTCTGCCGGCGTCGCCCACGATGAACCACGCCCCTAATGCCGTAGCCCGCCTGCGCGACCAGCGCATCGATGAAGGGATCAAGCCGATCCAGGCCCGAGGCTGGCGCGCCCCCCGTTGCAGCGCCTGCCGGGTGATCGAGAGCCATTGCCTGTGCGCCTGGCGTCCGAGCGTCGAAACCCGTTCCGGGGTCTGCCTGATCATGACCAACAAGGAAGTGTTCAAGCCGAGCAACACCGGTTGGCTGATCGCCGATGTGGTGCGCGACAACCATGCGTTCATCTGGTCGCGCACGGAGATCGATGAGCAACTGCTGGCGTTGCTGAACGATCCGCAATGGCAGCCGTACCTGGTGTTTCCGGGTGAATACGTCGAGCCATCGCGGGTCACCCACACGGTGGACCTCGATCAGTCCAGGCGCCCGTTGTTCATTCTGCTGGACGCGACCTGGACGGAGGCGCGGAAGATTTTCCGTAAGAGCCCGTATTTCGACCGGCTGCCGATCCTGAGCCTGCTGCCCGACAAACTGTCGCGCTACCGTTTGCGTCGTTCGACCCGCAGCGAGCACCTGTGCACTGCGGAAGTGGCGGCGTTGTGTCTGGAGTTGGCGGGGGACAGCGACGCCGCGTCGGCCCTGGATGCCTATTTCGATGTGTTCAGCCAGCATTACCTGGGCGCCAAGGGCCAGCAGCAGGTCAACGTGTCGACCCCGGCCCATGCCGAGTTGCAACCCTTCATTCGTACGCCGCACACGGTATTGGCTCAATAGTGGCCCATACTGGATACAGGGGCGGCCGTGCTGCTTGACCACCCCGGCTTCGCTGGGCATGCTTGGCGCCGACCAGGGCGCCGCCCGTGTTTGAAACGTCATGTCTGGCGTTGCACATGCCCCTGTGGATGCCGCCGCAGGGCGGTGTCTTGAGTTGTCTTGGCGAGGTGCGAATGCTTCGGGCCTGCCATTAAAAACAGGATCATTTGAAAAATGGCCACATACGAAATCCTGATTGCCGATGACCACCCGCTCTTTCGCAGCGCGTTGCATCAGGCAGTGACCCTGGGCCTTGGCCCGGATGTCCGATTGACGGAGGTGGCCAGTATCGCGGAACTGGAGGTCCAGTTGACGGCGAAGTCCGATTGGGACCTGGTGCTGCTGGATCTGAACATGCCCGGTGCCTATGGTTTTTCAGGGCTGGTGCTGTTGCGCGGCCAATACCCGCAGATCCCCGTGGTCATGGTATCGGCCCAGGAAGAAGCGTCAGTGATGGTCAAGGCCCGGGAGTTTGGCGCCAGTGGCTTCATCCCCAAGTCCAGCTCCCTTGAAATGATTCAAAAGGCCGTGAAGGCGGTCCTGGACGGCGATGTCTGCTGGCCGCCCCAGGCGTTTGAAGCTGTGAGCGTGTCCGAAGAGGCCAAGGCCGCCAGCGCGGGCCTGGCCAGCCTCACGCCGCAGCAGTTTCGAGTGTTGACCATGGTCTGTGAAGGCCTGCTGAACAAGCAGATTGCTTATGAGCTGAACGTGTCGGAGGCCACTATCAAGGCCCACGTCACGGCGATATTCCGTAAACTGAACGTACGCACCCGGACTCAGGCGGCCTTGCTGTTGCAACAACTTGAGTCAATTTCGCCGCAGGCTTGATGCGCTGCTTCACGCTTTTTTGACCGGGTTTGAATTAGTTTCTCCACTCCTTTTCGATCAGTTGCTCACTCTATGTCACCTTTTAAAGGCCAGACCGGCCTGAAACGCATCCTCAACGCCTCCGGCTATTCCTTGGACGGGCTGCGCGCGGCTTTTGTCGGCGAAGCGGCTTTCCGTCAGTTGGTGTTGCTCAACGTCGTACTGATTCCGTTGTCCTTCTTCCTGAACGTCAGCCGTGTCGAACAGGCGCTGCTGATTGCCGTGTGCCTGCTGGCATTGATCGTGGAATTGCTCAACTCTGCGGTGGAGGCGGCCATCGACCGCATCTCCCTGGAGCTGCACCCGTTGTCGAAAAACGCCAAGGACATGGGCAGCGCTGCCCAGTTCGTCGCCCTGACGATGATCGCGTTGGTGTGGGGCCTGATCCTGCTGTAACGGCTCAGGCAATGGCCGGCAGCACGATTTCGTCGCTGCGCTGGGCCCCGGCGGTGAACGCCCGGCACAATTCGAGAAATTCGCGCATGGCGGAGGTCTGGTACTTCTGTTTGTGCCAGATGAAATAGAACTGCCGCGCCAGGTCCATGTCCGGTGTTTCCACCGCGACGAGGCTGCCGCGGCGGAAGGCGTCGCGCAGGGCCAGGCGTGAGATGCAGCCAATGCCCAGGCCGGATTCAACGGCGCGCTTGATCGCTTCGGTGTGTTCCAGTTCCAGGCGGATGTTCAATGCGCTGCGGTGGTGGCGCATGGCCTGGTCGAAAGTCAGTCGCGTGCCCGAACCCTGCTCCCGCAGAATCCAGGCTTCATGGGTCAATTCTTCCATGGTCGCCTGGCCGCGCTTGGCCAGCGGGTGTTGAGGGGCGCAGAACACCACCAGTTCGTCCTCGACCCAGCTTTGCACTTCGATGTCCGGATGGCTGCAGTCGCCTTCGATTAGACCCAGATCAATTTCATAGTGGGCAACCTGGTGCACGATATTGGCAGTGTTCTGCACGTGCAGCTTCACCTGGCTTTCCGGATGGCGCTGCATGAACCCGCCGATCAACAAGGTCGCCAGGTAATTGCCGATGGTCAGCGTCGCGCCGACCGCCAGTGAGCCGAAACCGGACTTGCCATTGAGCAGGTCTTCGATCTCCTTGGCCTGGTCCAGCAGCGCCACTGCCTGGGGCAGCAGCTGTTTGCCCAAGGCATTGAGGCTCAGGCGTTTGCCGGCACGGTCGAACAGCTGGCAGCTCGATTGCCGCTCCAGTTCGGTGATGGAGGTGCTGGCCGCCGACTGCGACAAGTTGAGCTGGCCCGCAGCGCGAGACACGCTTTCTTGCTGGGCGACGGCGACGAAGACTTGAAGTTGACGTAGAGTAAATCGCATATCGATATAACCGATAACCCTTATCTTAATAATCCATTTAACAGATATTGTCGCCGCCATTAGAATGCGATGCAATATTGCGCAGGTGATCCGCGCAGGCATCATTCCCAGGAGTCCCCGTACATGAGCAACATGAACCACGAGCGTGTCCTCAGTGTTCATCACTGGAACGACACTCTGTTCAGCTTCAAGTGCACCCGCGATCCGGGCCTGCGCTTCGAGAACGGTCAGTTCGTGATGATCGGCCTGCAACAGCCCAACGGCCGCCCGCTTATGCGCGCTTACTCGATTGCCAGCCCGAACTGGGAAGAGCATCTCGAATTTTTCAGCATCAAGGTGCCCGACGGTCCGTTGACTTCCCAGCTGCAGCACCTGAAGGAAGGCGACGAGATCATCATCAGCAAGAAACCCACCGGCACCCTGGTGCTGGACGATCTCAAGCCGGGCAAGCATTTGTACCTGCTCAGCACCGGCACCGGCCTGGCGCCGTTCATGAGCGTCATCCAGGATCCGGAAACCTATGAGCGTTTCGAAAAAGTGATCCTGTGCCACGGCGTGCGTTACGTCAATGAAGTCGCTTACCGCGAATTCATCACCGAGCACTTGCCGCAGAACGAGTTCTTCGGCGAAGCCCTGCGTGACAAGCTGATCTACTACCCGACCGTGACGCGCGAGCCGTTCGAGAACGAAGGCCGCCTGACCGACCTGATGCGCAGTGGCAAGCTGTTCCGCGACATTGGCCTGCCACCGATCAACCCGCAGGACGACCGCGCCATGCTGTGCGGCAGCCCGAGCATGCTCGACGAGACCAGTGAAGTGCTCAACAGCTTCGGCCTGACCGTTTCGCCGCGTATGCGCGAGCCGGGTGACTACCTGATCGAGCGGGCGTTTGTAGAGAAGTAAGCTGTTGGGGTGACTGATAGATCGCCATCGCGAGCAAGCTCGCTCCCACAAGGGATGTTCATTGAACACTGGTTCTCTGTTCACAACAGACCCAGTGTGGGAGCGAGCTTGCTCGCGATGGCAGCGACTCGGTCCAACTGACTGAGCATAAAAAAAGCCCGCGCCGCCTGATAAAGGCCGCGCGGGTTTTTTCGTTTCCGGGCTTTATTTAACGGTAGGAACGACTTCCAATACCCGGATCACCCCCGGTTGCGGGTAATGCCAGCGAACGTCCACATCCCAGAACTGCGCGCCATATTCCCGTTCGGCCGTGGGAATCTGGTAGGCCGGGCGTGGGTCTTGGGCCAGGCATTGTTCAATCAACGCCACCAACGGCTCTTCCAGGCGCGTGGCATGCTCGTGTGCTTGAGCCAGGGCGGTGTCCGCCCATCGCACCGCAATCAACTCAGGCGCGGCGCTGGCGATGCTGTTGGAGGCCGAGCCGATGACGTCGGCGTAGGGCACGTAGGGCTTGATGTCGAGCACCGGCGTGCCGTCCAGCAAATCGATACCCGAGAGCCACAGGCGTCCGGCTTCGACCCGTTCCAGCTTCACGACCGACTGGCCAATGCCGTTGGGGCGATGGGTGGCGCGGGTGGCGAACACGCCCATGGACTTGTTGCCGCCCAGGCGTGGCGGGCGCACTTTCAAGCGTGGCTTGTCCTCCAGGGCCTGGTGGAACAGGAACAGCAGCCAGACATGGCTGACCTGCTCCAGGCCTTGCACCGCCTCGCCCTGGTCGAACGGCGCCACCAGCTCCAGCACACCGCGTGCGGCCGGAGCCAGTTGCGGTTGGCGGGGGATGGCGAACTTCTCCTTGAAGCAGGAGCGGACGAAGCCGATGGGAGAGACGCTGTAGGTCATGGGTTGAAATCGAGGCAGGGTAAAAAGGACATCATAGCCTGAGAGCGCTGGCTTGATCGTTCCCACGCTCCGCGTGGAAATGCCTCAACGGACGCTCCGCGTTCGGCCTTTGAGGGACGCGGAGCGTACCAGACTGCATTCCCACGCAGAGCGTGGGAACGATCAACCTGGGAAGTCAGCCGCGAACGCGCAGCGTCAGGCCCTTGAGGAAGTTGCGCAGCAATTGGTCGCCACACGGGCGGTAGTTGGTGTGGCCGAACTTGCGGAACAGCGCGCTCAGTTCCGGCTTGGACACCGGGAACTCGGCGGCCTTGAGGATGGCGTGCATGTCGTCTTCCTTCAGCTCGAAGGCCACCCGCAGTTTCTTGAGGATGATGTTGTTGGTCACTGGCACTTCGATCGGCTGCGGCGGACGGCTTTCGTCCTTGCCACGCTTGAAGATCACCAGGCCATCGAGAAAATGCGCCATGACCTCGTCAGGGCAGAACACGAAGCCTTCTTCCTCGTCTTTCTTGAGGTAGCCCGCCAGGTCCGCCAGGGAGACGTCCAGGCCACCCAGCTTGATGATCTCGATGACTTTCTTGTCGCTGATGTCGAGCATGTAGCGCACGCTGCGCAGTACGTCGTTGTGAATCATGTGTGCAGTCCTGATCAATCGGCAGTGGGCGCCTGCGTTCGGTGCGGCGCCGGAAAAAATTAGAATTTCTCTTTGGCAGACAGGTAGCGCCACTGGCCCAGCGGCACCTTGCCGATGGACACGCCGCCGATGCGGATACGGCGAATGGCGACGACCTTGAGCCCGACCGCCTGGCAAAACAGAGCGATCACGCCGGGCTGCGGGTTTTTCATGGCAAAGCGCAGGCGGTTCTCGTTCTGCCAGCTGGCCTTGACCGCCGGCAGCTCCTTGCCCTTGTAGGTCAAGCCATGGTTCAGGCGATTGAGGCCATGGGCGACCATGTCGCCTTCGACTTCCACCACGTATTCCTGCTCGATCTTGGCGGCGTCGGCGGTGAGCTTGCGCAAGATCTTCCAATCCTGGGTGAACACCAGCAGCCCGCTGGCGTTGGCCTGCAGGTCGGCACTGGCGGTCAGGCGCAGGAAATGGCCCTTGAGCGGCCGCTTGCCGAAGCGATGTTCTTCGCTCAGGGTTTGCGGGCCGAGGGAGGCCATCGCGGTGTCTACGTCCATGCCCGCCGGGACGTTCAGCAGGAGTGTCACCGGCTCCGGCGCGGTGGCCTTGGCCTCGGGGTCGAGTTCGACCTTCTGGGTCGTTACCTTGAACTGCGGTTCGTCGATCACTTCGCCATCCACGGTGACCCAGCCGCCCTCGATGAACAGCTCAGCCTCGCGACGGGAACAGCCGACGAGTTCGATGAGGCGTTTGGAGAGACGAATCGGGTCAGTCATGACGGGGGCCGTAACAAAAAGAGGGTGGGCATTGTACCTGCCTGGGGCCGGTTAATCGCGGGTCCATTTGCCTCATGCAACTTTTAGCCGCGTCCGGCCTTCAGGTCGGGCTGCTTGTAGCGCATGTGCAGCAGTGGATAGGGCTGGTTCATGCCATCTTTTGCCGAGCGCCCGACGACTTCGAAGCCTTGCTTGAGGTAAAAGCCCAAGGCTTGCGGGTTCTGTTCGTTGACGTCCAGTTGGTTGGCGTTCAGGTGTTCCATGGCGTAGCGCAGCAACAGCTTGCCCAGGCCCTGGCCACGGTGTTGCGGGGCTATGAAGAGCATCTCGACCTTGCCAGCCGCGACACCGGCGAAGCCGGTGATCCGCTGGCGCGCGTCCCGGGTGCAAATGAGCATCACCGCATCCAGGTAACGGGTGAGCACCAGGTTTTTCAGCAGTTCGATGTAGCTGTCTGGCAGAAACTCATGGGTGGCCCGCACCGACGCCTCCCAAACCTGGGTCAGTTCCTGGTAATCGCTCGGTTTCGGTGTGTGGATGACCGAATGCTGGCGCATGTCCGCCTGTTCCTTGTGCTGCAAGTCCGGTGTTTCTCCATACGATAGCCGTAAAAAAGCCCCGCATCCTGTGAGGATGGCGAGGCTTTTCAATTTTTCGGCGATGAACGAACCTGTGGGAGCCGAGCTTGCTCGCGATAGCGTCGTGTCAGCCAACATTCATGCTGATTGATGCACCGCCATCGCGAGCAAGCTCGGCTCCCACAGGTATTGCAGCAACCTGTAAAGCGCGGCAGATCAACCGATCTGTTCAGCCCACAAGTCATACTCATCGGCATCGGTCACCTTGCACCAGACCTTGTCCCCTGGCTTGAGGTTGCTGCCGTTGTCGATGAAGACGTTGCCGTCGATTTCCGGCGCGTCGAAGAAGCAGCGGCCCACGGCGCCTTGCTCGTCCACTTCATCCACCAACACTTCGATTTCACGGCCGATGCGCATTTGCAGGCGCGCCGAGCTGATGGCCTGCTGGTGTGCCATGAAGCGTTCCCAACGGTCCTGCTTGACGTCGTCCGGCACCACGTCCAGGTCCAGGTCGTTGGCCGGTGCGCCTTCCACAGGGGAATACTGGAAGCAGCCAACGCGGTCGAGCTGGGCTTCGGTCAGCCAGTCCAAGAGGTACTGGAAGTCTTCTTCGGTTTCGCCGGGGAAGCCGACGATGAAGGTCGAGCGGATGATCAGGTCCGGGCAGATTTCGCGCCAGTTCTTGATGCGGGCCAGGGTCTTGTCTTCGAAAGCCGGGCGCTTCATGGCCTTGAGGACTTTCGGGCTGGCGTGCTGGAACGGGATGTCCAGGTACGGCAGGATCTTGCCGGCCGCCATCAACGGGATCAGTTCGTCGACATGCGGATACGGGTAAACGTAATGCAGGCGGACCCAGACGCCCAGGGTGCTGAGGGCTTCGCACAGTTCGGTCATGCGGGTTTTCACCGGCGCGCCGTTCCAGAAGCCGGTGCGGTATTTCACGTCGACGCCGTAGGCGCTGGTGTCCTGGGAGATCACCAGCAGCTCCTTGACGCCGGCCTTGACCAGGCGCTGGGCTTCGTCGAGCACATCGCCCACCGGACGGCTCACCAGCTTGCCGCGCATCGACGGGATGATGCAGAAACTGCAGCTGTGGTTGCAGCCTTCGGAAATCTTCAGGTAGGCGTAGTGGCGCGGAGTCAGCTTGATGCCTTGTGGCGGCACCAGGTCGATCAGCGGGTTATGGTCCTGGCGTGGCGGCACCACGTCATGCACGGCGTTGACCACCTGCTCGTACTGCTGCGGCCCGGTCACGGACAGCACGCTTGGGTGCACGTTGCGGATGTTGCCTTCTTCCACACCCATGCAGCCGGTGACGATGACCTTGCCGTTTTCCTTGATGGCTTCGCCGATCACTTCCAGGGACTCGGCCTTGGCCGAATCGATGAAGCCGCAGGTGTTGACCACGACCACGTCGGCGTCCTGATACGTGGATACGACGTCATAGCCTTCCATGCGCAGCTGGGTCAGGATGCGCTCGGAGTCGACCAGAGCCTTCGGGCAACCCAGGGATACGAAGCCAACCTTCGGATTGGCTGGCGCGGTAGTGGTGGACATGTCTAACCTCGGTGTAGGGGGGATCGTCTCTTGCCGAGACAGGGCGCCTGGCGCGCCTCTGATCAAAAAGTGCGCAATTCTATCCAGGGTCGACGCACTTGACCAGCTTTATACCGGGAAATGCGACGAGTGCTGCGCTATGCTTCGCGCCTTTGCGTTCTGGCGATTGCTACAGTCAACAAAACGTCTGTAACAATGCGTAAAACAGCGCATGCTGCCTCAACAAAGCATAGTGCTTCGTTCAAGAAGACAGGTCTGGGAAACGGGAGTGTTGGATGGGTCATGCAAGTAGTCAGGTGGCAGGTGCCGAGCATTCGGCAGCGAAGCCGCTGAGCATGCTGGTCGCGGCGGTCGGGGTGGTTTATGGCGACATTGGTACCAGCCCGTTGTACACCCTCAAGGAAGTGTTTTCCGGTGCCTATGGCGTGCCTGTCAATCACGATGGGGTGCTGGGGATTCTGTCGCTGATTTTCTGGTCGCTGATCTGGGTCGTGTCGATCAAGTACATGATGTTCGTGCTGCGCGCCGACAACCAGGGCGAGGGCGGGATCATGGCGCTCACCGCCCTGGCGCGGCGAGCCGCGGCGGGAAGGGCGCGACTGCGGACCTTCCTGGTGATCTGCGGCTTGATCGGCGCGGCGCTGTTCTACGGCGACAGCATGATCACGCCAGCGATCTCCGTGCTCTCGGCCATTGAAGGCCTTGGCCTGGCGTTCGAAGGCATCGATCACTGGGTGGTGCCCTTGTCGCTGGTGGTGCTGGTGGGGCTGTTCCTGATCCAGCGCCACGGCACTGCACGGATCGGTACCCTGTTTGGCCCGATCATGGTGACCTGGTTCCTGGTGCTTGGCGCCCTGGGCGTGTACGGCATCGCTCAACATCCGGAAGTGTTGCATGCGGTGAACCCGGCCTGGGCCGTGCGTTTTTTTATCGTCCACCCGGGCATGGGCGTGGCGATCCTCGGTGCCGTGGTGTTGGCGCTGACCGGCGCCGAAGCGCTGTACGCCGACATGGGGCACTTCGGCCGCAAACCGATTGCCCGTGCCTGGTTCATCCTGGTATTGCCGGCGCTGGTGCTTAATTACTTCGGTCAGGGCGCGTTGTTGCTGGGCGACCCGGAAGCGGCGCGCAACCCGTTCTATCTGCTGGCGCCGAGCTGGGCGCTGCTCCCATTGGTGGGCCTGTCGACCCTGGCCACGGTGATTGCCTCGCAAGCGGTGATTTCCGGCGCGTTCTCCCTGACGCGCCAGGCGATCCAGCTCGGTTACATCCCGCGCATGTACATCCAGCACACCTCCAGCGCCGAGCAGGGCCAGATCTACATCGGTGCGGTGAACTGGTCGCTGATGGTCGGCGTGGTGCTGCTGGTGCTGGGTTTCGAATCTTCCGGCGCGCTGGCTTCGGCCTACGGCGTGGCCGTGACCGGTACGATGCTGATGACCACGATCCTGGTGTCCGCCGTGATACTGCTGTTGTGGAAGTGGCCGCCGCTGCTGGCTGTTCCGGTGCTACTCGGTTTCCTTTTGGTGGACGGCCTGTACTTCGCCGCCAACGTGCCGAAAATCATCCAGGGCGGTGCGTTCCCGGTCATCGCCGGTATTGCCTTGTTCGTGCTGATGACCACCTGGAAGCGCGGCAAGCAATTGCTGGTGGAGCGCCTGGATGAAGGGGCATTGCCGCTGCCGATCTTCATCAGCAGCATCCGCGTGCAGCCGCCGCACCGGGTTCAGGGCACCGCCGTGTTCCTGACCGCGCGTTCGGACGCTGTGCCTCACGCCCTGTTGCACAATCTATTGCACAACCAGGTGCTGCATGAGCAGGTGGTGCTGCTGACCGTGGTGTACGAAGACATTCCCCGGGTGCCACCGCAGCGGCGCTTCGAGGTCGATGCCTATGGCGAAGGGTTCTTCCGGGTGATCCTGCACTTCGGTTTCACCGACGAGCCGGACGTTCCGCAGGCGCTCAAGCTCTGTCATCTCGATGACCTGGACTTCAGCCCGATGCGCACCACCTACTTCCTCAGTCGCGAGACCGTCATCGCCTCCAAGCTTGAGGGCATGGCCCGCTGGCGCGAGATACTGTTCGCCTTCATGCTGAAAAATGCCAACGGCAACCTTCGCTTCTTCAATCTGCCGTTGAACCGGGTGATTGAACTGGGGACGCAGGTCGAGATGTAGCATCAGGAAAACAAAAGCCCTCGTTGCCTGGCGGCGGCGGGGGCTTTTTTATGGGTGACACAAAGGCTGATGCCAGAGTCAAGCCCCTGTGGGAGCGAGCTTGCTCGCGATAGCGGAGTGTCAGTTGCATAGTTGTTGAACATGCCACCGCCATCGCGAGCAAGCTCGCTCCCACAATGAGGCGGTGGTGGGCGCAAATGCTGTGGACACTGCGCTCAAAAACTGTGGGAGCGAGCTTGCTCGCGATAGCGGAGTGTCAGTTTGCAAAGATGTTGAATAGGCCACCGCTATCGCGAGCAAGCTCGCTCCCACAAGAGGGGCCTGTGTAAACCCGGCAGCGACAAAAAAGCCCCGGCAACCGCAAGGCTGCCGGGGCTTTTCTTCAGGCTTGCCTCAGATCACTGTTCGGCAACCTTGTTCTGGCGCTTGTTGATCTCATCGATCAGGCGCTTGGCCAGGGCCGGGTAGTTTTCGTCGAAGTGATGGCCACCGGGCAGCTTGATGGCTTCGCCAACGGCTGTCTTGTCGGTGCAGCCACTTTCGTCGGCTTCTTCACCGCCGTAGATGCACACCACTTTCTCGGCTGGCAGCTTGGCCATTTCCGGGCCGGTGGCGGCTTCGGTGCCGGCGTTGCCGAGCCAGCCCTCGACTTCGATCTCGAAGCTGCCGGTGCGGGCGAAGGCCAGCAGGATGATCGCATCGACTCGTTGCTGCTCGGTGGCCGGCAGGCGATTGTAGATGGCCGGCAATACGTCGGCGCCGAAGGAGTAGCCGGTCAGGATGAAGCGCTTGGTGCCCCAGATCTGCCGGTAGTGCTGCATCAGCTCGGTCAGGTCCGCTGCGCTCTGCTCCGGGCTCTTGTGTTGCCAGTAGTAGCGCAGGGTGTCGATGCCGACCACCGGGTAGCCGATCTTGGCCATTTCATCGGCCACGTCGCGGTCCAGGTCGCGCCAGCCACCATCTCCGGAGAGAAACAGGGTGACGGTGTCCCGTGTCTGGCTGGCTGGGACTTCCACTACCGGAATGCTCAGGCCGCCCTTGGCCTTGTCAGTGCCCACCAGGATCTTGCGCAGTTCGTTATTCAGCACTTGCGGCAGGTTGATGTCGTAGTCGCTGATGCTGGTCTCGGCATTCGATTGGTCCCGTACGAAACCGGCGCTGGTGTCGTCAGGGTTATCGTTCCAAGCCACCAGCCAATGGCCGTGGGTTGCCTTTTTAGGCAGCAGGTGGGTGCAGCCGGGTTTTTCCAGGGCCAGGTCCACTGAAACGGCCTTGGCCTTGTCGTCCTTCTGTTCAGCCAGCCAACGCCAGGCCAGCACCGCGCCAGGGCCGATGCCGCTGACCAGCGTGGCCGGGCCCTGGAGCTCTCTCAGGCCGGCCTGCAGGGCACGGCCTTGCAACATGCAGTCCTTGGGCAGGATCACCTGGACGATCTGCGCCGAGCCGCTGCGGCTGAGGGTCGTCAATTGCGTGTCGTTGAGCTTCTGGTCTTCATTGACGGCCACCAGCACCCGGGCGCGTGCCTTGGTACCGGGAGTGACCCGGGTCAGCGCTGCGCCATCGGCGGGCGCCAGTTGTTCCAGGGTCGGTTGCGGGGCCGGGCGGTTCCAGTACCAGTACCCGCCACCGAGAATCACCGCCAGCACCAACAGGGCGGCCACTACATATCGCCAGGAGCGTTGCATCATCAGCGTTTCACCAGTCCGGTCAGGCCGCCCGCAATCAGGGCGGCAGTATCGGCCAGCGCCACCAGCGGATCGAGTCCGGCGGGCACGGCCATGTAACGAGGTTCCCAGTCAGGCTGGAATTTGTCTTTGAAGCGGCGCAGCCCCTGGAAGTTATAGAGCTGCTCGCCACGGCGGAACACCATCGAGCCCAGGCGTTGGGTCAGCGGCGCACCGCGTCGCGGTTGCAGGCCCGACAGCGGGACCATGCCGAGGCTGAAGCGGGCGTAATCATGGTTTTTATAATGCTGGATGAGGCCGACCATCATGAACTCCATGGTCAGTTTCGGCGCCTCGGGGTGGGCACGCATCAGATCGAGGCTGGCCAGTTCGTGGCTGTGGGTTTCCAACAGGTTGGCGAACGCCACCGGCCGGCCCTCGAAACGAATCACCGCGATGCGGAAATGCTTGAGGTAGTCATCGCTGAAACGCCCCAGGGAGAAACCTTTTTCCCGCACGTTCTTGCCAGTCAGCCAGGCATCGGAAATGACCTTGAGCTCATCCATCGGCGCCTGGCCCGGTTCGTGGATCTCCAGCGACAGGCCGTCACGGGTGCCGCGGTTCCAGGTGTAGCGCAAGTCCTTCATCTCTTTGCCCTTGGCTTCGAGATCGAAACGCTTGAGGTCGACCCGTGCTTCCTCGCCCAGCTTGATGGCCGTCAGGCCGATGTCCATGTAATACGGCAGGTTTTCGGCGCGCACCTGATAGAACACGGGACGGGCGTGGTAGATGTCGCACAGGTCGCGGAACTGCCAGATCATTTCGGCCCGTTGCTGGGTCGGACCGATCGGGTCATACAGCGCCACCAGGCTGCGACCGCGGCGGGCATACATCAGGAACGCCTCGTCGTTGGGGTGGAACAGCAGCGCCTTGTCACCGGTCAGGGCCAGGCCGCCGTCGGGTTGCGAGGAGGTCATGAGAATCGTCTTGGCCCGCTCCAGTTCCTCTGCCGTCGGCAGATGGATCACCGGACGCGCGGTGCGCAGCAGCCAGGTCAGGGATACCACCACCAGCAGCACCGCGGCGCCCAATAGCGAGCGCAGGCCGCGAGGGGCGTCGGCATCGAGGGTGAACTGCCACCACAGTTGATGACTGTAGGGCACGTCCTGATAGGCAAACAGCAGCAGCCAGATCGACGCGCCGAGCACGCAGAGGCTGGCGATCAGGAACAGCGGGGAAAACGGCAGTTCAGTCAGGCGGCTCGGACGATAAAAGGAGCGCCGGAATACCGCCAGCAGGGCGGCCGTCAGGGTCAGTAGCGTGGCTTCTTCCCAGTCGAAGCCCTTGAGCAGCGAGAGCAGGGCGCCCACCAGCAGCAGAACCGTGGTCAGCATCCAGGCGGCCGACAGGCGACGGCGCAGGCCCTGGGCGAGCAACAGGCACAACACGCCCACCAGGCTGGCGCCCAAGTGTGACGCGTCGACCAAGCGATGAGGGATCAGAAAACCGATGTGTTCCAGGCGAGTGTCGATCTCCGGTGTCACGCCGGAAAACAGCAGCACCACGCCGGAGAGAAACACCAGCACCGCCAGGATCGGCGCGGCGAAACCCGATGCCGCCCGCAGGCTCTGGCGCGTCTGGAACAGCCGTTGCGCCTCGTTGATCAGCAGCAACACGCAGGCCACCAGCATCGGCAGCAGCACGTAGATCAAGCGATACAGCAACAGTGCGGCGGCCAGCGGTGCGGCGCCGAGTTTGTCGGCAAACGCGGCCAACAGGATCGCCTCGAATACCCCGACCCCACCCGGTACATGGCTGAGTACGCCGGCAGCCAGGGCCAGCAGGTACACCAGCAGGAACGCGCCGAACGGCGGTGCCTCGGGCAGCAACAGATACAACACGGTGGCGGCCGCGGCGACATCCAGCGCGGTGATCACCAGTTGCAGGAAGGTCAGGCGTCGACCCGGCAGGCGCAGCGTGCGACGCCCGGCCTTTACCAGAAGGCTGTCCCGATGCGGCTGTTCCGGCAGGCGTCGGCGGTAAATGCCGATGGCCAATACGCTGGTGAGCAGCAGCACTGCCACGGAAATGGCCCCCAGCAAGGCGGCAGACAAGTGCAGCGCGGCAGACGCGGCGGGCAGGTTGCTGAGTGTCGCCAGGGCCGCCAACGGCGGCAACGCGCAGCCCAGGGACAGGCTGGCGAACAGCGTCATATGGGCGACATCCGATGCCCCAAGGCCATGGCGCGCATACAGGCGGTAGCGAACCGACCCTCCCGACAGCAGCGACAGGCCAATGGCGTTACCGATGGCGAACGCGGTGAACCCGCCCAGGATCATGGTTTGTGGCGGCAGCGTCACACCGGCGTAACGGCTGGCGGACCATTCATAGCCCAAAAGAATGATGAAGCCGACGACCGTGGCGGCGATCGCACCCAGCAGGGCGGGCCGGGGCACTTCAAGAATCGAGTCGTGCAGAGCGTATAGATCGAGCTCGCTCAGCAGATGGCGGCAAGCAATCAATGCAATCGCAAACAGCAGCAGCGTGACCGCGAGGCCAATGGGCTGACGGTACTGGCTGATCCGATCCAGCCAGCGCAGTCGCTCGGCTTTGATCGGTTGTGTCGCAGTAACGGAGTCTTGCGGGTCAGACGAGTGGGCGCGCATCAATCACCTCTTGAGCCATGCGCGACAGGATGGGGGTATCCAGCCAAGTTACCAATCCCCGCGAAGGAAAATAATTACAAAATCTTTGTAATGTAGAGCTTTTTTCGCCAGACACAAAAAAGGCCACTCTTTCGAGCAGCCTTTCTTGGTGTTTGGTTGCGGGAGCCGGATTTGAACCGACGACCTTCGGGTTATGAGCCCGACGAGCTACCAGACTGCTCCATCCCGCGTCTGTGTGGCGGCATTCTACAGGCGAACGCCCGAGTGTCAACCGTTAAAAGATGCCGGGGTCAAATAAACGGCCGATCCGTCCCTTGCCTTCCTAAATGCGCGGAATCAAAGGGAAATTGTCCTACAACTTGCAGTGCGCAGGGGGGAGCAGGCAGCGAGTCTCTGATCGTGTGGTCAAAAACAAGCACGCACAAAAAAGGCCACTCTTTCGAGTAGCCTTTTTTGATGTTTGGTTGCGGGAGCCGGATTTGAACCGACGACCTTCGGGTTATGAGCCCGACGAGCTACCAGACTGCTCCATCCCGCGTCTGTGTGGCGGCATTCTACAGAGGATCGAGCCGCTGTCAACCCCGGCGTCACAAAAACCTGTTCCGCTTCAAGCGCTTAGCCTTGCGTGTGGGCATTGTGACGACGCTGTGACGCAGGCCTGGCAAGGGCTGAAGCTCTATTGGAGGGGATGTTGCGATTGAAGAAGTAAATTTATGTAGGTGTTTTCAGAGCCCGACGAAGGATCTTTCAAACTACTGGTGCTATATACAGGGGCCGGTGCGATACTGGTGGCCCGATTCGTTCCACACCCTGTTTTTCTATGACTCAACGTAAAATCATCCATGTCGACTGTGACTGTTTCTATGCCGCTATCGAGATGCGCGATGATCCGCGGCTGGCCGGCAAGCCCATGGCGGTAGGGGGCTCGGCGGATCGACGGGGTGTGATTGCCACCTGCAACTACGAAGCGCGGGCCTACGGCGTGCGCTCGGCCATGTCTTCCGGCCACGCCTTGAAGCTCTGTCCGGACCTCACCATCGTCAAGCCACGGATGGAGGCCTATCGGGAAGCGTCGAAGGAAATTCATACGATTTTCAGCGATTACACCGACCTGATCGAGCCGCTGTCCCTGGACGAGGCCTACCTGGACGTCTCTGCCAGTGCCCATTTCGGCGGCAGCGCCACCCGTATCGCCCAGGACATTCGTCGACGTGTTTCCAACCAGTTGCACATCACTGTGTCCGCCGGCGTCGCGCCGAACAAGTTCCTGGCCAAGATCGCCAGTGACTGGAAAAAGCCCAACGGATTGTTTGTCATCACCCCGGACCAGGTCGAGGATTTTGTCTCGGCCTTGCCGGTCAGCAAGCTCCACGGTGTAGGCAAGGTCACCGCCGATAAGCTGAATCGGCTCGGTATCGTCGATTGCCTGCAGTTGCGTCAGTGGGACAAGCTGGCGCTGGTGCGCGAATTCGGCAGTTTCGGTGAGCGGCTCTGGAGCCTGGCCCGTGGGATCGATGAGCGTCTGGTGCACAACGACAGCCGACGGCAGTCCATCAGCGTCGAAAATACCTACGATGTCGACTTGCCCGACCTGGTGAGTTGTCTCGACAAACTGCCGGAACTGATGGAAACCCTCAAAGGGCGCATGGCGCGGATCGACAGCAGTTATCGACCGGGCAAGCCGTTCGTCAAAGTGAAGTTCCACGATTTCACCCAGACCACACTGGAACAGGCCGGGGCAGGGCGGGACCTGGGCAGTTATCAGTTGCTGCTGACCCAGGCGTTCAACCGGGGCGGCAAGCCGGTGCGGTTATTGGGGATCGGGGTGCGGCTGGAAGATTTGCGGGGAGGGTTCGAGCAGTTGGAGTTGTTCGAGCGATGAAGCTGCCGATGAGTGCCCAGCTTGGCGGTCCTTGTGGCAAGGGAGTCCTGTGGGAGCAAAGCTTGCTCGCGATGGCATCCTTGAGACCGTCATCGCGGGCAAGCCTTGCTCCCACAGGTCTTGCCCTCACACAATCCCCTTGCCACAGGTGATATGTCAGTTAGTGCCAGGATCCGCCACTAACCGCCCGCCATCCTTGGTCAGGGCTTTCATGAACTCGCTCTGCAACTCCGGATCGTTGCGTGTCAGTTCGATCAGGCTCTGTTCCAGTTCGCTGGCCTCTTCTTCAAGTCCCAGCTCCGACAGGCGCTTGACCCGATGAACCCACTGGCTCACCTCGTCGTCTTCCAGGTCGTCGTAGATCAACGCATGAGCTTCCACCAGCTTGCTGCGCAAGGTGCTGCTGATGCTCAGGGATGAATCGGTGTGCACTTCCTCCTGGGCATCCGTCACGCTGATCTGCAGTTTGCCGAACTGGCTCAGGTCCTGCTCGGCGAACGGGCTTTCCAGCAGGTTCAGGCGCAACACGCCGTTACGGTCAGTGCTCAGCTCGAAGGTCTGCCGGGCGGCCTTGACCTCCACCGGGCGTTCGCTCCAGGGCAGGCTCGAGTGTTCCGTGCGCTTGTCGCGCTGGACTTCGTCGATGCCCGCCAGATTCTGCTGGGCACGGCCATGGGAGGGGACGTTCATGAACGGGTTGAGCCCGGCGAAACCGTAGCTGATCCAGTCATGGGTCGCCGTGTCCGGCAGGTTGCCGAGGGCGAACACATTGACCACGTTCGCACCGATGCCAGCCACGACGGCCACCGCGCCCAGGGGAATCTCGTAGATCTCCCGCCAGGGTTGGTACGGTGTGTAGCGATCGTAATGGCGGGTAACCTCGAACTCGGTGACTTCGAAGGTTTTCTGCTCATTGATGCGCACCCGACGCTGCGGCAGGTCGAGCACCTTGGGTTCGCCCACGTCGATTTGCAGGCTGTGGTCGAGCAATTTGCGCTCGACCCGCTCTTCGTGCTCGCTGCGTTGTGACATTTGGTTGGCGCAGCCGCTGACCAGCAGGGCGCCGCACAGGGCGGCGCCACCGAGGCCTAAGGTGTTTCGCTTGAACATGACGTCTCTATCTGGTGTCAGCGGCGGATACGGGCCTGGAGGAACGACAGCACGTCGGCGACCGGCAGCGCTTGCGGCTCGGCCTCGGTGCGGCTCTTGTATTCCAGGTTGCCTTCGGCCAGGCCACGGTCACTGACGACGATCCGATGAGGGATGCCGATCAGTTCCATGTCCGCGAACTTGATGCCGGGGCTGGTTTTCTTGTCGCGGTCGTCCAGCAGCACTTCGAAGCCGGCGGCCGTCAGTTCGGCGTAGAGCTTGTCGGTGGCTTCGCGCACCAGGTCGGTTTCATAGCGCAGCGGCACCAGGGCCACCTGGAACGGCGCCAGCGTGTCGCTCCAGATGATGCCTTTCTCGTCGTTGTTCTGCTCGATGGCGGCTGCCACCACGCGGGAAACACCGATGCCGTAGCACCCCATTTCCAGGGTGACCGGCTTGCCGTTCTCGCCCAGCACTTCGCACTTCATCGCCTGGCTGTACTTGTTGCCCAGCTGGAAGATGTGCCCGACTTCGATGCCCCGCTTGATTTCCAGGGTGCCCTTGCCGTCGGGGCTCGGGTCGCCGGCCACGACGTTGCGCAGGTCCGCGACGGTTGGAACCGGCAGGTCGCGTTCCCAGTTCACGCCGAAGTAGTGCTTGTCGTCGATGTTGGCGCCGATGGCGAAGTCGCTCATCAATGCTACCGAACGGTCGATGATGATCGGCAGTGGCAGGTTCAATGGGCCGAGGGAGCCGGCACCGGCGCCGATGGCGTCGCGCAGCTCGGCTTCGGTGGCCATGACCAGCGGGCTGGCGACGCCTGGCTGATTGGCGGCCTTGATTTCATTCAGTTCGTGGTCGCCACGGACGATCAGGGCAATCAGCTTGCCGGCTTCTTCCGCCCGCACGATCAGGGTCTTGATGGTGCGCTCGATCGGCAGGTTGTAGCCTTCCACCAACTGGGCAATGGTCTTGGCGTTCGGCGTGTCCACCAGGCGCAGCTCTTCGGTCGGCGCGGCGCGGGACGTTTCCCGAGGGATGGCTTCGGCCTTCTCGATGTTCGCGGCGTAGTCGGAGCCGTTGCTGAAGACGATGTCGTCTTCGCCGGACTCGGCCAGTACGTGGAACTCGTGGGAACCGGCGCCACCGATGGAGCCGTTGTCGGCTTCGACCGGACGGAATTTCAGGCCCAGGCGGGTGAACACGTTGCAATACGCCTGGTGCATGCGGTCATAAGTGACTTGCAGCGAAGCCAGGTCGGCATGGAACGAGTAGGCGTCCTTCATGATGAATTCGCGACCGCGCATCAGGCCGAAGCGTGGACGGATCTCGTCACGGAACTTGGTCTGGATCTGATACAGGTTGATCGGCAGCTGCTTGTAGCTGCTCAACTCGTTGCGCATCAGGTCGGTGATCACTTCTTCGTGGGTCGGGCCTGCACAGAAGTCGCGACCGTGACGGTCTTTGATGCGTAGCAGCTCAGGGCCGTATTCCTCCCAGCGCCCCGATTCCTGCCACAGCTCGGCCGGTTGGGTGCCTGGCATCAATACTTCCAGGGCGCCAGCGGCGTCCATCTCTTCACGAACGATGGCTTCCACCTTGCGCATGACGCGCAGGCCCATCGGCAGCCAGGTATACAGGCCAGAAGCGAGCTTGCGGATCATGCCGGCACGCAGCATCAGCTGATGGCTGATCACGACGGCGTCGGAAGGCGTTTCTTTCTGTGTGGCGAGCAAATATTGACTGGTGCGCATGGTTGGCCGTTGTCGGTTGCTGATGACGAGAAATGACGGAGCATTGTACGGGCGAGATGCCCTGGCGTACAGGCGCGTGGCCGGTCGCCAGGTGCGAACGTCGGTTTGCCCGGCGTTTGCTGAAGTTTCCTACGACTCTTCCGCCGACCGGGTGGTCACCGGTTCTTCGGTAGGCGTCGAGTCCTGGCGACGGTTCTCCTGGAACCAATGCAAGGCGATCAGCAGCAGGGTCGGCACGCCCAGCAGGGCGGTGATCAGGAAGAAATTGTGGTAGCCGAACTTCTCCACCATCACCCCTGAATAACCACCGATCAAGCGCGGCAGCAACAGCATGATCGAGCTGAGCAGGGCGTATTGGGTGGCGGAGAATTTCAGGTTGGTCAGGCTCGACAGGTAGGCGACGAACGCCGAAGTGGCCAGGCCGGAGCTGAAATTGTCCAGGGAGATGGTGACAATCAACATCTTCAGGTTGGCGCCCATGTCGGTCAGCATCAGGAAGAGGATGTTGGTGGCGGCCGAAGCGACACCGCCGATGAACAGGATGGGCAGGATGCCGAAACGTACGATCAGCAGGCCGCCCATGCCGGCGCCGACGAGGGTCATGATCAGCCCGAAAATCTTGCTGACGCTGGCGATCTGGTCCTTGGTGAACCCTTGGTCGATGTAGAACACGTTGGCCATGACGCCCATGACCGTGTCGGACATCCGATAGGTTGCGATCAGCCCGAGCAGCAGCAGGGCCTGCCAGCGATAACGCAGGATGAAATCGTTGATCGGCGTCAGCACCGGCGCCAGTCCGCGCCGGCCCATGGTCGACAGGCACAGGGCGGTCAGGATGGTATAGAGGATGGCCCGCAGGAAGGCGCGGTCTTCGAGCAGCAGGTCGAGCAGGCTGACACCCTCGAACAGCACGCTGGCGAAGTCGGTGTTGAACAGCTGGGTGAACATCGCCGGGACGGAGACCAGCAGCACGATCAGCACGAATACCGACGCCAACTGATGAACGAACGTGTAGCGCCCTGCCTGCAATTGCGTGCGCAACGGCACCGGCGGCTCGCGCATGAACAGTGAGGTGAGGAGCGCCGGGATCATCAAGACGCCGAACAACAGGTAAGTACCGGCCCAGGCCGAGTGTTTGTAGCTGAAACCGGTGGAGCCAAAGCCTTCGGCGAAGAACAGGGCGCCGGCGGTGGCCAGTAGCGCGGCGATGCGGTAACCGGACATGTAGCTGGCGGCGAGGGCGGCCTGGCGGGTGTCGTCGGCGATCTCCAGGCGATAGGCGTCGACGGCGATGTCCTGCGTCGCGGAGGCGAAGGCCACGATCACGGCGATGGCGATCAACCATGACAGGTGTTTTTGTGGGTCGCAGAAACCCATGCCGATCAGGCCGAGGATCACCAAGGCCTGGGAGAGCACCAGCCATGAGCGACGGCGCCCCAGCTTACCCAGCAGCGGCAGGCGCCATTGGTCGAGCAGTGGCGACCAGACCCATTTAAAGGCGTACGCCAAGCCGATCAGGCTCGCGTAGCCGATGGTTTCGCGGGCCACGCCGGCTTCGCGCAGCCAGACCGAAAGCGTGGAAAACACCAGCATGTATGGCAAGCCGGCGGCGAAGCCAAGCAGCAACAGCACGAGCGTTGAGGGACTGGCATAGGCGGCGAGGGCGGCGCGCCAGGTTTTACGGGGCATGGGCTGGAGTCTGCCTCAAAAATTGCGAAAACAAAGCGCGCACTCTAACCGCTGTGCTCTACCGGGCGCCAGCCATGGCGCTGAATATCAACACGATTGTTCAGGACACTGACCCCTTCCAGGCGCAGGCGTGCGCGCTGTTCATCCCCTGAGGCGCTGCCCGCCGGCAGGCTGATCCGACCACCGGCACCCAATACCCGATGCCAGGGCAGCTTGGTGTCGCCTGGCAGTTGGCTGAGGGTTCGCCCGACCCAGCGCGCCGCGCGCCCCAGGCCGGCCATTTCGGCGAGCTGGCCATAAGTGACCACCTTGCCGACCGGCACTTGTGCCAGGGTCAGGTAAAGGGTGGTGCGGCGGATTTGCGCGGCGTTCTCGGTGGCCGCTGGGGTGTCACGCATAAAAGGTTCCTGAAAAGGATGTCCGTCTGTAGATTAATTCCTACAAGGCTGGTTGAGAAATGAACTCATCCCCTATATGCAGGTCAGTCGTTGCTGAGGTGTCATCCTGGGGGATAATGCCGCCTTTTCACTGAAAACTTGAGCCCATTATCGCTTATGTTGTCTAGAACCCTGCTATGCCTAGCTGTCACCAGCGCCTCCATGCCTTTGCTTGCCGATACCGTCTGGTTGAAGAACGGTGACAAGCTGACCGGTAAAATCACCGTTTTCGATGGCGGCAAATTGCTGATCCAGACCGATTACGCTGGCGCGGTTCCTATCGATTGGAAACAGGTCAAGACCCTCGAGAGCGACCAGCAATTGCTGGTCAAGCAGGATGCCTATACGGGTGAGAAAGCCAAGGCCCTGCACGCCGCCGAGGACGGCAAGGTCACGCTAGCCAACGGTGACGCGCCCAAGACCGTCGAGCTGGCCAGCATCCAGCAGATCCTCAAGCCCAAGCCCGTGATCGAGGACCTGGTGTGGAAAGGTAATATCGATGCCGCGCTGGATTACAAACGTGCGGAAAACGATACCGACGATTACGACGTCGACTTCAAGACCTCGGCGCGCCACGGCAGATGGCGGCATAACGCTGAAGGCGAATACAACCGTGAATTCCAGGATGACGTGGTGTCGACCGACAACTGGCGCCTGGAGTATTCCCTCGACCGGTTTTTCACTGACAAATGGTTTTGGCAAGGTCGCCTGAATTACAAGCGCGACAAGGTCGAAGACCTGGCGCGCCAGCGCGTCGTGGGTACCGGTCCGGGCTACCAGTTCTGGGATGACGAGCTGGGTGCGTTCTCCCTGGGGTCGCTGCTCAACCGCACCGACTACGAATACCGCGATGGCGGCAAGGACAACTTCTATTCCGTGGCCATGAAGTGGGACTACAACCGCTTCCTGATTGGCAAGCGCGTGGAGTTCTTCACCAACGGCGAAGTGGGCAAGCCGCTGTCCGGCGTGGCGGAGTACGCCTATGACGCTGAGATGGGGTTGCGCTACAAGGTCACCGACTGGGCGTCGCTTAACCTCAAGGCCGAGAAGGATGTCATTGAAGGCACTGAAGACAGTGACTTGAGCAGGACGCGGTACACGGCCGGGTTTGGCGTGACCTGGTAATCTGGGCTCACCCACACACACACCTGTGGGAGCGAGCTTGCTCGCGATAGCGGTCTGTCAGCCAACGTTGATGTTGCTGATCCATCGTTATCGCGAGCGAGCTCGCTCCCACAGTTTTTGTGCGCTGGGGAAAAACTGACAGGCACAAAAAAGCCCCGCTTTTGAGGGCGGGGCCTTTTACTAAAGCAAGTGCAAGTTAGATAACTTGAACTTCTTCAGCTTGCATGCCTTTCTGACCGCGGGTAGCGATGAAAGAAACCTGTTGGCCTTCTTTCAGGCTTTTGAAGCCGTCGGATTGGATAGCTTTGAAGTGAACGAACAGGTCGTCACCGGATTGTGGGGTGATGAAGCCGAAGCCTTTTTCATCGTTGAACCACTTAACGGTACCGGTTTGGCGATTAGACATGGTGTAACTCCTTGAACAAAGATAACTGCGACTCAGGAAGAACCCTGGCCGAGACTGAGTGCAAAGAGCAGGAAAAATTCTTGTAGATGGTTGGATCGAAATTCAACATATCGTGTAGAGATTCTCAGTGACACAAGCAACACAGTGGCGCCACCTTAACCCTTTTTCCAGAATGTGCCAATGGTCTTTGCGAAGGTTTCTCTTAATTGGTGACTGACGGCGCGGGCGATGGCCGGCAGGACCCGGAAATCAAGGTGGATCGGCGAGATTTGCGCGCCGCGCTTTGAACCCGGCCCCGTGCCCCGGTAAGATGCCGGACGTATTTTTTCCACCTCGCTATTTCAGGAAACCGCCATGAGCATCAAATCGGACAAGTGGATTCGCCGCATGGCGCAAGAGCACGGCATGATCGAGCCCTTCGTCGAGCGCCAGATGCGTGGCGAAGGCGCCGACCGGCTGATCTCCTTCGGTGTCTCCAGCTACGGCTACGACGTGCGCTGCGCCGACGAATTCAAGGTGTTCACCAACATCAATTCGGCCACCGTCGACCCGAAGAACTTCGACGAGAAGAGCTTCGTCGACGTCAAGAGCGACGTTTGCATCATCCCGCCGAACTCCTTCGCCCTGGCCCGCACCGTCGAATACTTCCGCATTCCGCGCAACGTGCTGACCATCTGCCTGGGCAAGAGCACCTATGCCCGTTGCGGCATCATCGTCAACGTCACGCCACTGGAACCCGAGTGGGAAGGCCACGTGACCCTGGAATTTTCCAACACCACGACCCTGCCGGCGAAAATCTACGCCAACGAGGGTGTGGCGCAGATGCTGTTCCTTGAATCCGATGAAGAATGCGAAGTCTCCTACAAGGATCGTGGCGGTAAATACCAGGGCCAGCGCGGCGTGACGCTGCCGCGCACCTGAATCTGACGAGCTGTTTGGAATTCCTGGGCGGGCAGACACTCTATTGCGTGTACTGCCCGTTTTTTGCGTCAGCGCAGCGGGCCTTCGCTCAGGAGTTGCTCTATGAAGATCGATCCGCGAATCAGTGCCGAACTGGCAAGGCTTGAGCCCAATCAGATCGGCGTCATGGCCTGGTCATTGCTGGCCCATCCTGCCGAAGCGGCAGGCGGCATCCCCGGCCAGCCCGATCCCGATACGCCCAACGAACAGCCTACCGAACCCGGCGAACCCACTCTGCCGGACGAGCCGCCTCCTGCGCCTGTCGCCTGATGAGGCGCTGGCCCGCCAGCGGAAGCACAGAGTGCTTCAGTTGACGGGCCATATTTCGTTATCGCCGATGACAAAAATCCTGCAGTCGCTGTCTTGCTCGACTCGATAACCGCCCGTGAACGCGCCGAAGGCCGGTAGCAGGCTGATCTCGCTGCCCAGCCGAAAGCAAGCCAGGCGCAGGCGTTGCCGGCCCTTGCCGCTCAGGTGGTAGACCGGGTGCACGTGGCCGGCCAGCACATGGCGGCTGGGGTGGGGGCGAGGCTCGTGTTGCACGGCGAACGGGCCCAGTAGCAAAGGCTCCGGTACGACGCGAATGTTCAGCGCTGGAGGTGGGTCGCCGGCGCGTTTGTCGTGGTTGCCACGAATCAGCGTCATGGCCAGGTGCGGATGTCGCTCACGCCAATCGGAAAGTGCCTTCAAGGTGCCGGGCGCATGGGAGCCGGGACCGTGGAGAAAATCTCCGAGGAAGATCAACTGTCGACACGCCAGCCTGGCCAGCAATGCATCCAGCACCGCGATGTTGCTGGCGGTGGTGCCGTGGGGCACCGGTTGCCCGAGGCGGCGATAAGCGGCGGCCTTGCCGAAATGAACGTCGGCCACCATCAAGGTTTCCTGGGCGGGCCAATACAAGGCTTTTTCCGCAAGCAACCAGAGCGCTTCGCCGGCCAGGCTGACAGGGTACGGCGCTGGCATCAGGCGTCACCGCGATCGGCAGTCTTTTCCAGCTCGCTGACCATCCGCCGGATGCGGTCGGCGAGTTTTTCCGAACTCATGCTTTCCCGGAACCGCTCCACCAGCAGCGGGAACCCGAGTGGGGTGGGGCGTTTGATCATGTGCAGGTCCAGCTTCAGGGTATTGAGGCGTTGCAAGGTTTGCTCCAGTCGACGGATATCCAATTCTTCACGCAAGACTTCCTCCCCGGCCTGGGCCAGCAACAGATTGTCGGCGTCGTATTGTTTGAACACTTGGAAGAACAACCCGCTGGAGGCCTGGACTTGCCGGGTGCTTTTGGGCGCACCGGGGTAACCGGCGAACACCAGCCCGGCGATCCGGGCGATTTCGCGAAAGCGCCTGAGGGCCAGTTCCCCGGCATTGAGGCTCGCGAGCACGTCGCCCAGCAGGTGATCGACGCTCAGCAGGCTCGGGGTCAGGTAGTGCGACCAATCCACTGCCGTGGCGCTGAGCAGTTCCAGGCCGTAGTCGTTGACCGCAATGGAAAACGTCAGCGGCTGTTGCCGACTGACGCGCCAGGCCAGCAGGCTGGCCAGGCCCAGATGCACCTGACGCCCGGCAAACGGGTACAGGAACAGATGCCAGCCTTCCCGGGACTTGAGGGCTTCGGCCAGCAAGGTGTGCTGCGTGGGCAAACCGGACCAACGTTGCTGGGTCAACAGCAGGGGCTGCACGGCTTGCATCTCCGGGCCCTCGAAGCGGCCCGCGGCGGCTTCGCTCAAACGGGCCACGACGGCGGCCGCCAGTTCGCTGGAAAGTGGCATGCGCCCGCCGTTCCAGCGTGGCACAGCGGCCTTCTTGGCCTGGCTGCGTCGCACATAGGCGGTCATGTCTTCGACCCGGACCAATTCCAGCAGTCGCCCGGCGAACAGGAAACCGTCGCCGGGTCGCAGGCGAGCGATGAAGCCTTCCTCTACGCTGCCCAGGGTCTTGCCGCCGCCGCCCTTGCTCCAGAACTTCAATTGCAGGCTGGCATCGCTGACGATGGTACCGATGCTCATGCGGTGACGCCGGGCCAGGCGGGCGTCGGGCACGCGCCAGACCCCGTGTTCGTCCGGTTCGACCCGGCGGTAATCGGGGTAGGCGGTCAATGACAGGCCGCCGTGGCGCACAAAAGCCAGGGCCCAGGCCCATTCGGCCGGATTGAGGTCGCGGTAGGCCCAGGCACCCCGCACCTCCTCGAACAATTGGTCGGGAACGAAGCCGCCGCCCAGGGCCATGCTCACCAGGTGCTGCACCAGGACGTCCAGCGGCTTGTGCGGCGATTCGCGAGGTTCGATGCGCCGCTGGGCCACGGCGTCCTGCGCGGCGGCGGCCTCGATCAACTCCAGGCTATGGGTCGGCACCAGCGTCACCCGTGAGGTCCGCCCCGGTGCGTGACCAGAGCGCCCGGCCCGTTGCATCAGGCGCGCCACCCCTTTGGCCGAGCCGATCTGCAGCACCCGTTCCACCGGCAGGAAGTCCACCCCCAGGTCCAGGCTGGAGGTGCAGACCACTGCTTTGAGCTGGCCATCCTTCAAGGCCTGCTCCACCCAATCCCGGGTGTCACGCGACAGCGAGCTATGGTGCAGGGCGATCAGCCCGGCCCAGTCGGGTCTCGCCTCAAGAAGCGCCTGATACCAGATTTCCGACTGTGCCCGGGTGTTGGTGAAGACCAGGCAACTGCGGCTGGCGTCGATTTCAGCAACGACCTGGGGCAGCATCTTCAGGCCGATGTGCCCAGCCCACGGGAAACGTTCGAGGGCCGGGGGCAGCAACGTGTCGACCTGCAGCGCCTTGCTGTCGGCCCCCTGCACACTGATCCCGTTGCCTTGCGGGATCAACGCCTGCTCGGCGTGGGCTTGGTTACCGAGGGTTGCGGACACGCCCCAGACAATGAGTTCGGGATGCCAGTGCCGCAAGCGCGCCAGGGCCAGTTGCAACTGCACGCCACGTTTGTTGCCGAGCAATTCGTGCCATTCATCCACCACCACCATGCGCAGGGTCGAAACGGCAGCTTGCGCATCGGCCCGGGCGAGCATCAGGGTCAGGCTTTCGGGCGTGGTGATCAGCGCGGTGGGCAGGCGACGGCCCTGGCGGGCGCGCTCGCTGGCGCTGGTGTCGCCCGTGCGCAGACCGACACTCCAGGGCACTTGCAGGTCTGCCAGGGGCGCTTCGAGGGCTTTGCCGGTGTCGGCCGCCAAGGCGCGCATCGGCGTGATCCACAGGACGGTCAGCGGTTCGGCCGGCGGCTTGCGTTTGCGCGGTTTGTCCGGCGGCGCTGTCGAGCGGGCGAAACGGTTGAGGGCGGCGAACCATACGGCGTAGGTCTTGCCGGCGCCGGTGCTGGCGTGCAACAGCCCGGACTCCCCCCGCCTGACCGCGGCCCATACCTGCTTCTGAAAGGCAAACGGCTTCCAGCCGCGGGCGCCGAACCACTGGTTTGAGAAATTGTTGGATGTCCCCATGCCTGCCGCGTGCGCCCTGAAAGTCCTTCTTCAGTGACCACGGCGGGATGTGAAAGGTTTTATGCCCAAGGGGATCGTCTTGTGGCGAGGGAGCTTGCTCCCGCTGGGCTGCGAAGCGGCCCTCTGGTTCTGACTGACACACCGCAGGGGGCCGCTTCGCGCCCCAGCGGGAGCAAGCTCCCTCGCCACGGGGCTTGCCAGGGAGTTTATTTCAGGTTGCCACTGAGGAACTGCTTGAGCCGTTCGCTGGTGGGATTGCCCAGTACGTCTTCCGGCGCGCCTTCTTCTTCCACCAGGCCCTGGTGCAGGAACAGCACCTGGTTCGAGACTTTACGGGCGAAGCTCATTTCGTGGGTCACCATGATCATGGTCCGGCCCTCTTCGGCCAGGCCCTGGATCACCTTCAGCACTTCGCCCACCAGCTCCGGGTCCAGGGCCGACGTGGGTTCGTCGAACAGCATCACCTCCGGCTCCATCGCCAGCGCACGGGCAATGGCCACGCGCTGTTGCTGGCCGCCGGAGAGGAATGCCGGGTACTGCTCGGCAACCCGTGCCGGCAGGCCGACCTTGTCGAGATAACGGCGCGCACGGTCGTCGGCTTCCTGCTTGCTCACACCCAGCACCCGGCGCGGCGCCATGGTGATGTTTTCCAGCACGGTCATGTGGCTCCACAGGTTGAAATGCTGGAACACCATGGCCAGGCGCGTGCGGATGCGTTGCAGTTCGTCGGCGTCGGCCACGTGCATGCCGTGGCGGTCCTTGATCATCTGGATCGGCTGGCCGTCCAGGGTCATGGCGCCGTCGTTGGGTTGCTCCAGGAAATTGATGCAACGCAAGAAGGTACTTTTGCCCGAGCCGCTGGCGCCGATGAGGCTGATGACGTCGCCGGTCTTGGCCTTGAGCGAAACGCCTTTGAGCACCTCATGTTCGCCATAGCTTTTATGCAGGCCTTCAATGGTCAGTTTGTACATGGAGCATGCATCCTCAAGGCGAAAGTAGGTAGCCGCTGCGGTAGGCTTCGGTGCCAGCGACATGGGCGATCACCATGCCGGCCGTGGCCATGCGGCGCAGCGAACGGGCGTACAGCAGGCCGGCGTTGCGGCAATGAACGGGGGTGACGGTGTCGTTGACCGGGTCGATGACTTCCGCGATCAGTTGCCCCGCCTCCAGGTATTCGCCGGGCAGGGCGCTGTAGACCAGCAACCCGCCCACGGGCGTGGCCACCGGCTCGACCGCGGCCAGCGGCGTGGCCGGGTAGGGCAGTTCGGGCATGGGCATCGGTTCGCCGTCGATGGCGCCGAAGCGGATCAGGTATTCGATCAAGGCCTGGCAGTCGAGGCTTGCCAGACCATGGTTGACGTCACCCTGGCCACGCAACTCCACGGTCACCGAAAAACTGCCCAGGGGAATCTCGAAGCGTTCGCCGAAGCGTTCCTTGAGTTGCCACCAGAGCAGGGTGAAGCATTCGTCGAACGACTGGCCGCCCGAATCGGTGGCGAGCAAACTGGCCTCGGCACCGATGTAGCGCGCCAACGGCTCGACCTGCGGCCAGGCTTCCGGCGTGGTGTAGAGGTGGGCCACGGCTTCGAAGTCGCAATGCAGGTCCAGCACCATGTCGGCGTCGCAGGCCAGCCGTTGCAGGGCCAGGCGCAGGGACTGCAATTGCGTGCCTGGGGTCTGCCGGGCGAGGGCATCGCGCAGGCTGGTGCGGATCAGCATCAGGTTGTGCTGCGGATCGTCGGTGAGCAGGTCCTGGATTTCGTTGCCGATCTCTTCGCTCAGGTCGACGAAGCGGCGGTTGAAGTTCTGCCCGCTCTCGGTTTCGTAGCGACCCAGGGGCACATCCATCAGCACTTGTTCGAGGCCGATGGGGTTGGCGACCGGCACCAGCACGATCTCGTGGCGCAGGTGGCCGGACGCCTCGAGTTCGGCCAGGCGTTGCTTGAGGTGCCAGGCGACGAGCATACCCGGCAGTTCATCGGCGTGCAGGGACGACTGGATATAGATTTTGCCGACGGCTTTTTCCGGGCCGAAGTGGAAGCTGTGGATCTTGCGTGCTGTCCCCGGTACCGGGGACAGCAGGTCATGGATCTGGTGGCGCATGTGCGTGTGTGTCCTGGAACAAAAGCCCTAGTGGGCCGGCCCGAGGAAGGCCAGCCATCGGCGTTCGGCGAGGCGGAAGAGGCCCACCAGCGCAAAGGTGACGGTCAGGTAGATCAACGCGGCGATCCCGAACGACTGGAACGTCAGGAACGTCGCCGAGTTGGCATCCCGGGCGACTTTCAGCACGTCTGGAACGGTAGCGGTGAACGCCACGGTCGTCGAGTGCAGCATCAAGATGACTTCGTTGCTGTAATACGGCAGCGAGCGGCGCAGCGCCGACGGCATGATTACGTAGGCGTACAGTTTCCAACCGGTCAGGCCGTAGGCCTTGGCCGCTTCCACTTCGCCATGGTTCATGCTGCGAATCGCCCCGGCGAAAATTTCCGTGGTGTAGGCGCAGGTGTTCAAGGCAAAGGCCAGGATCGTGCAGTTCATCGCGTCGCGAAAGAAGCTGTCGAGCATGGGTTGGGCACGCACCGCCTCGATGCTGTAGATGCCGGTGTAGCAGATCAGCAACTGGATATAGAGTGGCGTGCCCCGGAACAGGTAGGTATAGAACTGCACCGGCCAGCGGACGTAGAACTTGGGCGAAACCCGGGCGATGGACAGCGGGATCGACACCACGAAGCCGATCAGCAGCGAGGCGCTGAGCAGCCACAGGGTCATGGCCAGGCCGGTGATGTTGACGCCGTCGCTGTACAGGAATGGCCGCCAGTATTCTTGCAGGAGTTCGATCATCGTACCGCCTCCCGGGCTCCGGCGGCGTAGCGGCGTTCAAGCCAGCGCAGGATGACATTGGACGCGCTGGTGATCAGCAGATAAATCAGCGCCGCCAGCACCAGGAAGTAGAACAGCTGGTAGGTGCTCTTGCCCGCATCCTGGGCCGCCTTGACCAGGTCGGCCAGGCCGATGATCGACACCAGCGCGGTGGCCTTGAGCATCACCATCCAGTTGTTGCCGATACCCGGCAGGGCGAAACGCATCATTTGCGGGAACACCACGAAGCGAAAGCGTTGGCCACGCTTGAGGCCATAGGCCGTGGCGGCTTCGACCTGGCCCCGGGGGACCGCGAGGATCGCGCCGCGAAAGGTTTCGGTGAAGTACGCGCCATAGATGAAGCCCAGGGTGATCACCCCGGCGCCGAATGGGTCGATCTCGATGTATTCCCATTCCATGAAGTCGGTAAACGAGGTCAGCCAGGTTTGCAGGCTGTAGAAAATCAGCAGCATCAGCACCAGGTCCGGCACGCCACGAATCAGCGTGGTGTAGAGCTGGGCTGGGATTCGCAGCAGTTTGACGCGGGACAGCTTGGCGCTGGCGCCCAGCAGGCCGAGCAAGACGCTCAACAACAAGGACAGGGCCGACAGCTTGATGGTCATCCAGGTGCCTTGCATCAGCAGCGGGCCGAAGCCCTGCAGGCTGAAGGCGGAGAGCCCCAGATTTTGTAGGAGTTGTTCGAACATGAAAGAGGCCTTTGGCAGGAAAAAAGCGCCCATCCGAGACCGGATGGGCGCAGCGCATTATTTGCCGCTGTACAGATTCAGATCGCCAAAGTGTTTTTTCTGGATCTCGGCGTACTTGCCGTCGTCGTGTAACGCTTTGATACCTTTATCCAAAAGGGCCTTCAGGTCTTTGTTACCTTTCTTGATACCGATGGCGGTCTTGGCGGGCAGCAGTTCGCTGTCCACCGGCTTGCTGACTTCATAGCCTTCGCCTTTTGGCGACTTCAGGAAGCCCAGCTCAGCCTGGAGCATGTCCTGGATCGCCGCGTCGAGGCGGCCGGAGGTCAGGTCAGAGTAAACCTGGTCCTGGTTCTGATAGGCCTGGGTCTTGACGCCGGCCTTGTCCAGCACGGCCTTGGCGTAGGCTTCCTGGATGGTGCCTTGCTCGTAGCCGATGGTCTTGCCTTTGAGCGAGGCAACGTCTTCGCTCAGGCCCGAGCCCTTCTTGAAGACATAGGCCGTTGGGCCGGAGAACAGCTCGTTGGAGAAGTCGATGACTTTTTCCCGGGCTGGCGTAACGGTCATGGAGGAGATCACGCCGTCGAATTTGTTGGCCTTCAGGCCCGGGATCATGCCGTCGAAATCGCTTTCGACCCATTTGCATTTGACCTTCAGCTCCGCGCAGATCGCATTGCCCAGGTCGATGTCGAAACCGACCAGGCTGCCGTCGGCGGCTTTGGATTCAAACGGGGCGTAGGACGGGTCGACACCAAAACGCAATTCCTTGTATTCCTTGGCCGTGGCGACGCCAGCGGCCATGCACAACGCCAGTGCAGAAAGGGTCAGCAGTGCTTTTTTCATTATTCAATCCCTAAAACCAATATGAGCGCTTGTGGCGCGTAAGTATTGTTACCGGTGAAGGCGAGAACGGTATGACGGCATAAAGGTAGCAATTTCCGAACCAGAGTGCCGAACAAGTGTTTTAAAAACTTTGGTGACTGCCGACGGGACATGATGGTGCGCGGGGACGAGCAGGCTTCAAAAGATGCACCAGGATGGCGCCGACGCTGCGTTCTGACGCTCACGTGACGGGAGAATGGCCGCTGTCAAAACATCGGTGTGCCGACCGCGCCGGAACAGGCTCTATACAGCAAAGCCGTAGCGACCTGAAGGGGTTATCGCGTTTTTTCAAACCTCGGTATCAGGTCTCAATGCCGGGCTGTTGCGCGTCGGGGTGTTGCTAAGCGCTCGACCAAGGGACTGCCCGGGCATTTCGACATATCGGTAGGTGAACATCGACACCAGGACGGCCGCTCCGGCTGTCAGTAACGCGATGAGGTTATTGAGTGGCCCATTACCGAGGTCCAGATAACGAGTCCCGTCGATCACCGGTGCGATGTCAACGCCTGAGATTTTTTTCGCCACCATGAACGCCGACACTACGCAAAACAGAACGGCCGCATGGGTCAGGTAGATGGAATAAGACAATTTGCCGAGAAAACCGAAGCCACGACCCGCCAATAGCCGCGACACAGCGCCGCGATCGAAGGCGAATATCACCACGATGACACCGAACAACGGGCTGGCCCACAACGGCTTCGCTGCAAAATCATTGATCACGAAAACCAGCGCCACGACCACCGCCGCCACTTCAAACGTTGTCAGCAACCAGGTTTGAGCCTGGGCGGGCTGGGGGAGCCTCAGATACACGGCGTAAGCCAGACAGCCGGTGAAAAAGTAGGCGAGGCCCCGCAGCGACTCGATGGTAAAGAAAGTATTGCCTGCATGCATCAACGCCAGGGCTACGAACACCACCGTCACCCACACCCACGTCCTGATGCCGAACGCGATGCCCAGGATCAGGGCGAAGATCATGTAGGTGTAATACTCGATACTGATGCTCCAAGATGGATAGTTGAACGACAGTGGGTTAGTCAAATACGTCCAGGATTGCAACAGCAGTACATTCGGCAGGATTTCAGAAGGGGCAAACTTCTCTGTAAAGGGTGAGTTATTGAAGTCCATGCCTTTTTGGGCGACCAGGTATCTCCCGCATTCTAACAGTATAAAAATACTCAGCATAAAGAGGTGCAGGGGAAGCAAGCGAAAGGTCCGTGTGATAAAAAACTTTCGAAAGTTGAACAGTGCCGAGCTGCCATAAGCATGGGTCAAGACAAAGCCACTCAATACAAAAAAGAAAGATACAAATACTTCGGCATGGCGGAATAACAACCATTCGGTAAAGCTGCCGCTGACGCGTAAGTGATAGAGCATCACTGAAATGGCCATCAACCCCCGGAAGCTGTCCAGCGACTGAAACCGCTTCTCTGCGCGCATGGCAGGCTCCCTATTCGTGTGGGCGGCACGTCCTGGATATCACTCCGGTCAACATGCCATTGGGGCGGTCCCGCTCGGCTTCACCCTGAGAAGGTGCTGTCACTACCCCGAATGATTGCATCCCTTTCACGGTTGCTTAATGGGGCTGGCGCAGGATCTGGACGATTGGCGACACTTGAATAAATGACGGATCTAATGTCACGTTAGCAGTGCGCTTTAAAAGAGCAAGTCGGTTTTTGCTTGTCTTGATGAATGCTCGAATGACGCAATTACGGCGTCAGAAAAACTGCCAGTGCGCGGGATATCGATAGTTTTTTAGAAATGCATGAATAAGAACTTGATTGCCTATCTTTAATTCAACTCAGCCCGGAATGGTTTGCTCGACGTGCTCAATTGTTGAAGTACCGGCTGAAAGCATTTTCGCCTTGACGTGGAGAGCGTCCCGACGCCGGCCGAAGCTGATTCTGACCAGAGAAGGGTGGTCAGCATTTCAACAGATCCTGAAGCGTCGCCAGTGTGTCCGCCTCGTCGACACTCTTGTCCTGGCGCCAGCGCAACATCCGTGGAAACCGCACGGCAATCCCGCTCTTGTGGCGCTTGGACAGGGCGATGCCTTCGAAGCCCAGTTCGAACACCAGGGTGGGGGTGACGCTGCTCACCGGGCCGAACTTCTCAACGGTGGTCTTGCGCACGATGCTGTCGACCTGGCGCATTTCTGCATCGGTCAGCCCTGAGTAGGCCTTGGCGAATGGCACCAGGGTGCGCTCGCGACTGCCTGGCGGGTTGTCCCACACGGCGAAGGTGTAGTCGCTGTAGAGGCTGGCGCGTCGGCCGTGGCCGCGTTGGGCGTAGATCAGCACCGCGTCGACGCTGAACGGGTCGATCTTCCATTTCCACCACACGCCCATGTCCTTGGTGCGACCGACGCCGTACAGCGCGTCGCGGGCCTTGAGCATCATGCCCTCGACACCGAGGCTGCGAGAGGCTTCGCGTTGCCGGGCGAGGTCCAGCCAGTCCTGCCCGGTGACGATCGGCGAAGGCAACAGCACCGGGCTGTGGACACGGGCGATCAGTGCTTCCAATTGTTCGCGGCGCTCGGCCTGGGGGCGGCTGCGCCAATCCTCGCCTTGCCATTCCAACAGGTCGTAGGCCATCACCGCCACGGGGGCGTCGTCGAGGATTTTCTTGCCCAGGGTCTTGCGACCGATGCGCTGCTGCAACAGGGCGAAGGGTTGCACCGCCGGCTGCAATGGTGCGCCCGGGTCGAAGGCGTCCTCGGTGACCGACTGGGGGGCTTTCCAGACCACGATTTCACCGTCGATCACCGTGCCGTCAGGCAACGCCTGGGCCAGCGAATGCAATTCCGGAAATCGTTCAGTGACCAGGTCCTCGCCTCGCGACCAGACCCACAAATGGCCGTCGCGCTTGATCACCTGGGACCGGATGCCGTCCCATTTCCATTCCACCTGCCAGTCGCTGGCCGGCCCCAGCAGCGCGTCGAATTGTTCCACTGGCGCAGACAACGCATGGGCCAGGAAAAACGGATAAGGCTGGCCGCCGCGTTGGGCATGTTCATCGTCGGACTCGGCCGCGATCAGTTTGAGGTAGCTGGCGGCCGTGGGGCGATGGGACAGGTCGGTGTAGCCCACCAGGCGTTGGGCCACCCGTTTGCTGTCCAGCCCGGCCATGGTCGCCAGGGCCCGGGTCACCAGCAGTTTGGATACGCCCACCCGGAAACTGCCGGTGATGAGTTTGATGCAAAGCATCAGGCTCGGCCGGTCGAGCTGCGCCCACAGCGCCGGAAGCCGGTCAGCCAGGACGTCGGGCGACTCACCGCGCAACGGCAGCAGTTTCTCTTCGATCCACAGCGCCAGGCCTTCATCGGAGCTGTGGGGCGATTCGGGTAATACCAGCGAAATGGTTTCGGCCAGGTCGCCCACGGCCTGATAACTTTCTTCGAACAGCCAGATTGACAATCCGGATACCTGGACCGCCAACTCCCGCAGGATTTTTACCGGCACCAGTTGCCGTGGACGCCCGCCGGAAAGGAAATACACGGCCCATGCCGCGTCCTGGGGCGGGGCTTTGCTGAAGTAGTCCTGCATGGCCGTGAGCTTGGCATTGCTGGAGGTGGTGGCGTCCAGTTCGGCGTACAACTCGGCGAAGGCTTTCATGGCGCTTCCTCAGCGCTGTCGGTGGCCGTAGCGAGGTCTTCTTCGTCGTCGCCGTATTCGGTGGTGAACCCTTGGGCATCGAGGCCTTGCTCGCACAAGTGGCGCACCAGTACGGCGACTGATCCATGGGTGACCATCACCCGTTCGGCGCCAGTCTGTTCGATGGCCCAGAGCAGGCCAGGCCAGTCGGCGTGGTCGGACAGCACGAAACCCCGGTCCACGCCGCGCCGCCGACGCGTACCACGCAGGCGCATCCAGCCGCTGGCGAAGGCGTCGCTGTAGTCGCCGAAGCGGCGCATCCAGCTGCTGCCTCCGGCAGAGGGCGGGGCGATGACCAGCGCCTGGCCCATGATCGGGTCGTTCTTCTTGATATCGCCGGCATAGATCGTTGGCGGCAGATGAACCCCGGCCTCGCGGTAGACCCGGTTCAGCGGTTCCACCGCCCCGTGGGCCAGGATCGGGCCGAGGCTTTCGTCGATGCCGTGGAGAATCCGCTGGGCCTTGCCGAAGGAATAGCAGAACAACACGCTGGCCCGGCCGACGGCGATGTTCCCGCGCCACCACTGGTTGATCTCGTCGAAAATCTGCCCCTGGGGTTGCCAGCGGTAGATCGGTAGGCCGAAGGTCGATTCCGTGATGAAGGTATGGCATCTCACCGGCTCGAACGGGGTACAGGTGCCGTCAGGCTCGACTTTGTAATCCCCCGACGCCACCCAGACCTCGCCTTGATACTCCAGCCGTACCTGGGCCGAGCCCAGCACGTGGCCGGCGGGGTGAAAGCTCAAGGTCACGCCATGGTGCGACAGGCGTTCGCCGTAGGGCAGCGTTTGCAGGTTGATGTCCTGGCCCAGGCGTGACCGCAGGATGCCTTCGCCGGGTGCCGCTGCCAGGTAGTGTTGGTTGCCACTGCGGGCATGGTCGCCGTGGGCGTGGGTGATGACCGAGCGTTCAACCGGACGCCACGGGTCGATGTAGAAATCTCCGGGCGGACAGTACAGGCCTTCGGGGCGGGCAATGACAAGATCCATGCAATCACCAGGACGATGGGCTTGTCAGGTAGAGGCGCTGGCGAGGGGGGAAGTTCTATCGGATTTGGGGGGACTGACGCCATCGCGAGCAAGCTCGCCCCCACATTGGCTTTGTGTCGAATCGCAATACGGATTCAACACCGGCCCCTGTGGGAGCGAGCTTGCTCGCGATCGGGTGCGTAGCGCCCGCAAAAAAAAGCTGCAGTTACTTGCCGGGCACCAACGTCAACCGCGTCTTGCCATACGCCCGATCGAAGTTCTGCGACTGCAACGGCAGGCTCTGGTACTGCCCCTTGATCCACGGATCGATGCCATTGGCATAGTGCGGGCTGACGGGGTTGCCGGACTGGCCGGCGCCGTCCTGGATCATCAACGGTTCGGGCTGGCCGAAGTCAACGATAAAGCGCATGGTCGGCGCCAGGGTGGTGGTGAAATCCTGGCCCCAGGCGAACGCCGCCGTGTTGAGCGTGGTGGCGTCGCCACCGGCCGGCAGCGGGCCGCGTATGACCTGGCCGTTGCTGTTCTTCCAGGCGTAGCGATGCAATTGGCCCCATTGCCAGGCCTTGTGGTCACCGCCCAACTGGCTGTCACCGGCGTTGATGGTGGCGGCCAGGCTGCGGGCGAGGATAACGGCCTTGTCTTCTTTCTGGGGTGTGCGCACATCGTCCCAGAACGGGCTGTCTTCACGCCCCAGCAGATGATCGGCCTGGGCCGAGTAGGACAATTGGCCGTTGGCGACCAGCGCCTGCCACGCCGGGCTGCTGTCCGGGCCCAGCTCGTCGAGGAAAATCTGCTTCATGCTTTCCTGCAGGAACAGCTCATAGATCGCCGCGTCGGCGGAGGTCGGGCTGAGCCGGCCATCGAATGCCATCAAGCGGGTATAGGCCTCGCGAGCCTTGGCCCGATCAGCCACCGGCAGGGCTTCGATGGCCTGTTTGAGCGGCTGGCTCATGCCCGGCGCTTCGAAGACTTGCTTGAGCTTGGCCGCGAACGTCGTGCTCTGGTCGTATTGCATGGCGGTCAGGCTGCGGGTGTCGTGCTTGCCTGCGCCGGCCAGTTCGGCCATGCGTTCGCCACGCTCCGGCGAAGCCCAGGAGTTGGACAATTGCATGCCGTAGCCATGGGGAATGACCCGTTGGTTGGCCGTGCCGAGCCAGCCTTGGGCCGGATCTTGATCATAGGGGTGCAGCATCGGGTCGGCGTAACCGTCCCAATCGTAGCGACCGTCCCAGCCCGGCGACGGCAACAGACCCTCGCCTTCACGGCGGTTCGGGTAGCGACCGGTGACTTGCCAGCCGATATGGCTGGCGTCGGCAAAGACCAGGTTCACGGCCATGGCGCGGATTTCCCGGCTGGCGTCGGACGCTTTCTCGACGTTCTGCGCCCGGGACAGGTCGAAGAAGGCGTCCAGGGTCTTGTCGTCGCTCAAGCTCGGCGTCTGCAAGGCCAGGCCAAAGCCGTTGGCCATGGCGGGGCCCTGGGCGCTGTTGAGCAATGGGCCGTGGCGGGTCTCGAACACCGCTTCACGAATCGGCCGCTGGCCTTTGATGAAGTAGGTTTCGTTGCGCACGATTGCCGGTTGCCATTTGCCGTTGACCTCGTAGGACAGGCCATTGCCCTGACGGCGGATTTTTTCCAGGAACAGGTCCTGGTTGTCCCCCAGCACGCTGGTCATGCTCCAGGCCACTTTGCCGTTGAACCCGGCCAGGATCATCGGGATGCCCGCCACGGAAATCCCGGCCGCCTGGTACTTGGGCGCCCGGATCTGTACCGGGCTCCACAGCCCCGGCATGCCCAGCGACCCGTGGCTGTCGCTGGCCAGCAGGCTCTTGCCGCTGCGGCTGCGTTGTGGCGCGATGGCCCAGTTGCTTGAAGACGCAGCACCCAACAGGTTCAACCCGGCCAATTGCTGGGTGGCCTTGCTGATTTCGTTCAGGCCGGGGATCTGGCCATTGAGGCGCAGGCCCTGGAGCTTGTCGGCCTCGGCCACGGGCAGTTGCTCGTCCGGATAGGACGGGCTCAGCCAGGCGAGTTTGTCGTTGGTGACGGTCTGGGCCAGCACCAGGCTGGCGATTTCTTCCGGCAGGTTGGCTGACTGGCTGAAGTTCAGCAGACAGAACATCAGCGCCGAATCTTCCGGTTTCCAGTATTCCGGTTTGTAACCGGTGGCGGCCAGGTCCGACGGCAACTTGTCGCGGTAGCGGAACAGGTAGGCGTTGACGCCACGGGCATAGACTTCGAAGAAACGCTTGAGCCGAGGCGAAGATGCCTTGTACAGCTCGTCGGCGTTTTTCTTCAGGTTAACGGCGCGCATGTAGCGGTCGACCTCCAGCCGTTCGGCGCCGGACATCTCTGCCAACCGTCCTTGGGCCAGCAGGCGCAGGGTCACCATCTGGGTGATACGGTCGCTGGCGTGGACGTAGCCGAGGGTGAACAAGGCGTCATGGAAGCTGTTGCTTTCGATCAGCGGCATGCCCGTGGCGTTGCGGCGGACCGAGACGTTCTGCGCCAGCCCCTTGAGCGGTTGCACACCGGACGTGGGCGGGACCGTGTCCTGGGCATTCCAGGTCTGGCATCCGCTCAAACCGAGCACACTGGCCACTGCGGCGGCAACGCCGAGCCGGGGGATGAAGGAAATAGAGGCTGGCGAGGCCATGGCAAAGCTCCTGCGGGAGGGGGGGCACCAATAAAGGCGCTACGTTAGTGAGCAGGCGGGGGCCGCGCAAGCGGGGGCGAGGGTTATTTGTTGATTTGGCGATGAAAGCCCGGGACCGGGTCATCGCTTTTGCTCGAAGGCTTGCCTGTTGGAAGGGGGGATGCTCAAGTGTGGAACATACAACGACCAAGCAAGAGAAACCGGCATGGAGCTACAGAACGACGCGGCGCTGATCCTCATCGATCAACAAAAAGGCATCCTTCACCCCAGGCTCGGCCCTCGCAACAACCCCGAGGCAGAGCTGCGCATGCTGGAACTGCTGGCGTTCTGGCGACACACGGCGCGCCCGGTGATTCACGTCCACCATCTGTCCCGCTCGCCGGACTCGGTGTTCTGGCCGGGGCAGTCGGGGGTGGAGGTCCAGCCACGGTTCGAGCCGAAGGCAGGGGAATGGTTGGTGCAAAAGCAGGTGCCGGATGCGTTCAGTGGCACCCACCTGGAGCAAGACCTGCGCCAAGCCGGAATCAGGCAACTGGTGATCGTCGGTGTGGCGACGCACAACTCGGTGGAGTCCACGGCGCGTACGGCCGGCAATCTGGGATTCGACACCTGGGTGGCCGAGGACGCCTGCTTCACCTTCGACAAGAACGATTACTTCGGCAACGCCCATTCGGCAGCCGAAGTGCATGCCATGTCCCTGGGCAACTTGCACGGTGAGTATGCGACGGTGGTGGGTGTGAAGCGGATTCTGCAGGCGGGCTGACAGATAGGTACCGACAGCGCCGGCCTCATCGCGAGCAAGCTCGCTCCCACAGGGAAATTGCGCTGAGGCGCAGAACCCTTGTGGGAGCGAGCTTGCTCGCGATGACGGTCTAACAGGCGAAGAAATTTTTCGCCCAGCCCCTCAAGCCCCGTGGCACTTCTTGAATTTCTTGCCATTGCCACAAGGGCAAGGGTCGTTGCGACCGACATCCTTCAGGGCGTTGCGCACCGGTTCCTGGTGGGCATGGCCGCAATTCGGGCCGTGGACGTGGCCGTGGTCATGGTCGTGATGATGGTCGTGATCGTGGTTGCAATCAGGACCGTGGACGTGGGGTTGCTGGGTCATCGGGGTTACTCCGCAATTAAATCGGCGGCGATTATCACGCCATTGCGCTCAAGGTGCACGTAGTGGGCGATGAATAATCCGGTTTCCAGCTCACCTTCCAGACGATAGGGGATCTGTTCCCGGGGTTTCTCCAGCAGCTTCACCACTTCCCGCACCTGTGGCCACAGGTTGGTGCGCACCGGTACCTTGAAGTAGGCGCTGTGCTTGGGGCGCACGGTGAACCAGTGCTCATGTTCGCCTTCGGTCAGCAACAGGTCGCCCAGGTGGATGCGGTAGGTCAGGCCGCGAACGGTGAGGTCGCTGTCGCCGGGGTTGTCGACGCGAAAGTGCAGCGTGAACCTCTGTTCCAGCAGCCGGGCCCGCACCACCTCGACTTTGACCAGGTGCACCTGTGGTTCCGGGGCTTCTTCACCTCGCCAGGATGCGCAGCCGCCGAACCCAACGAACAGCAGCAGGCAGGTGATGCGCAGCAAGAATGATGGAGGGGTCATGTCCGTGCCTCTGGTTTATCCCCAGTCTAGCCCCTTGGGGCGATGGGCGAGCGTCGGACGTTTCCTAAAATCAGCGATTGAAGTAGCCGGCGCAGCACTTCTTGAATTTGTGCCCGCTGCCGCACGGACAGCTATCGTTGCGTCCGGTCTTGACCGGCACGGTCGGATCGATGAAGTACCAGCGCCCGTCGTTCTGTACGAACGAGGACTGTTCACGGTGGCTGTGCTCGCCCTGGCCGTCGTGCCAGCGTGCCGTGAACGTGACGAAAGCGTGTTCCGGTTGACCGCCGAATACTTCGCTGCTTTCCACGTCCAGCCCCAGCCAGGTGCTGTTGGCGCTCCACTCGCGGATGGACTGGCGATCGAGGCCTTGCTGCTGGGCGGGCAGGGTGGTGGCGACCAGATAGTCCACCAGGCCCAGCACATAGGCGCTATAGCGCGAGCGCATCAAGGCTTCGGCACAGGGCGCCGGATGACCGTCGTGGTAGTGGCCGCAGCAGGCCTCCAGTGAGTTGCCACTGCCACAGGGGCAAATGGGCGAGTGCGAGCTTGTGTTCACGGTTACCACCAATATTTTCCAAAGTTTTCCGGGTTGGCCCAAAAACGTGAGTTGAGCCAGTCGGGGACCTGTTTGTATTCAAGCAGATCGTAGGTGAACAGGGTCAGCACCTGGTCTTCGCGCTGGAATCGCTCACTGGCTTGCAGGGCCAGGGAAAAAAAATCCGTCTCTTGCCAGCCGCAGGCGTTGAGGTCGGCGAGCACGGCGATGCGGCTGGCGTTGAGATTGCGGATGCCGCCCAACAGGTTCAGACCTTCGCGCTTGGGCAAATGCTCCAGGCAATCGAGCGCCAGGGCCAGGTCAAAACGTCGCGCCGCCACGTCCGCCGGCAGCGCGCCGGGGCTGGCGTGGACCACTTCGGTGTCGGGGTGGGCCTGCTGGAATGCTTCGAGTGCGGGAAAGCCGCTGGCACCGATCAGCAGCAGTTTTTGCGGGGCGTAACGGTCAAGCACGGCCGCCAGGGCTTGCTGGGGTGTACGCGAAGAAATGGCAACGGTCATCGAAGTTCCTCAGTCAGAACCCCCACGATAGCCTGCCCGGACAGCATGGCCTAGAGCGGTTTGTCTCTGAACGTGCGGAATCTTCGTAAACACGGGGCGAAAACCCGCGATTGCTCAGGCTGGCGCAGATACGAAGTCGGGTCTTTACTCCCCTGAATCGGCGTCAAGCCGATCCCTCAAGGAGAAAACCCGATGAGCATAGTTCGGACAGCGTTACCCCTGGTTCTGCTAACCAGTGTGTTGACTGGTTGCGCAGGTTTGCAGAAAACCGACTGGCCGATCTGTGCGGCCACTGGCGGTGTCGTCGGCGCGGGATTGGGCGCCATCGAAAGCAGCTCCTGGATCGGCCCGGGAGCGCTGGTGGCCGGCACTGTGGCGGCGGGCTGGTGCTGGGCCCATGGCGACGGCGACGAAGACGGCGATGGTGTGCCGGACAGCCGTGACAAGTGCCCGGGCACACCGAAGGGCGTGCAGGTCGATGCCGACGGTTGCCCGCCACCCGCCCCGGCGCCGGTGGTTGTTGAAGAAGTCGCGGTGGTCAAGGAAGAAACCATCGTGATCCGCGACGTGCACTTTGAATTCAACAAAGCCACGCTGACCCCGGCCGACAAAGAGGTACTGAGCACGGTCGCCACCCGGCTGAAACAGGAAACGTCCACCGCGCAACTGCGGGTCACCGGCCACACCGACAGCGTCGGCAGCGATGCCTACAACCAGAAACTGTCGGAGAAACGGGCCAACTCGGTGGTGCAATACCTGGTTGAGAATGGCGTACCGCGCGCCAGTTTCGTCTCGGTGTCCGGTGCCGGCGAGAGCCAGCCGGTGGCCGATAACAAGACCGCCGATGGCCGCGCGATGAACCGTCGCACGGAAATCAAGATAAACCGCTGAAACCCTTGTCATCCGCGGCTTGTCGAGTTGCGGATGCGGGTCTTTACTCCTGTGTGACCGGTATGGGCCGGTGACACAGGAGCCTTCACCATGAACCTTCTAATCAGGGCCGCCTTACCGGTACTGCTGGCAAGCAGTCTGTTGTCCGGCTGCGCCACTCACAGCGACGGCAGCGCATCCCTCAATCAACGCACCTGGCCAATCTGTAGCCTGATCGGCGGCCTCGTCGGCGGCGGGTTGGGGGCCATTGAAAGCAGTGGTTGGGCCGCCGGCGGCGCCGCATTGGGGCTGCTGGGCGGAGGCTTGATCTGCTACGCCCAGGATGGCGATGAAGACGACGACGGTGTGTTCGACCGTCGCGACCGGTGTCCCGATACCCCGGCCAATACGCCGGTCGAGCATCACGGTTGCCCGGTGCCGCAATACCCGGCCAGTGCGCCACCGGTCGAACCGCCAGCACCGGCGAGCGAGGTCATCACCCTCAACGACGCGGGCAAGGTGCTGTTCGATTTCGACAAATCCGATCTCACCGCAGACGCTCGAAGCCAGCTCGATGGGCTGATGGGCAAACTCAGCCATGCCAATGTCGCCAGCATCCGGGTGGTGGGCCACACCGACAGTGTCGGCACCGATGCCTATAACCAAGGGCTATCCGAACGCCGGGCCAGCAGCGTCGTGGAGTATTTGCTGAGCCAGGGGTTGGCCCCCGGCAAACTCACCAGCGAAGGCAAGGGTGAAAGCGAGCCGGTGGCCGACAATGAGACCGATGAAGGGCGGGCGCAGAACCGTCGGGTTGAATTGCATATCCAACGCTGAGGCGCGGCCCAGGGCTGCCGGGTCGTCGGGAGGACGATCCGGTGGGCCAGGGCCCGGGTTAGATTAAATTTACCGGACCCCCTGGCTTATCCTGCGCGCAAGCCGTTACTGTGCGGGCAAAGAATAATGCTCATCAGGGGGGCGTATGAAGGTGTTTTGGGGGCTGGGGCGCTTGCTGACCCTGCTGTTCTGGCTGGTGGTGCTGGTCAATCTGGTGGTGCCGTTCGTCCATCCGCTGCATCTGCTGGTCAATGTCGCCGGCGCGTTTTTGCTGGTACTCCATCTGCTGGAACTGTTGTTGTTCCGGGCCAGTTTCCGTGGCCGCCCCGCGCCTGGCCGCGATCGCCTCAGAGTGCTGCTGTTCGGCATCTTCCACGTGCAAACCCTCCCGACCGCGCCAGAGGCTTCCCATGCGTAAACTGTGTCTGCTTGCCGCACTCGTATGCCCATGGGCTTCGGCCCAGGTGCTCCAGGTCGAAGGCCATTCATTGATGCGCCTGCCCAATACCACCAGCACCCTGACCCTGGAACGACTGGACGTGGCCGATTACGGCACGCTGCTGGTGCCTTCCAATGTCACTGAATTGACCATCGACCAGTTGCACCTGGGGCGTGAAGCGCGGATCGCCATCGTGCCGGCGCCGCAGGTACTGGAAATGAAAGTGGCCCAGGCTGAATTGGCCGAGGGCAGCCAGATCACTTCACGCGGCGCCCCGGGGACCTACACCAAGGCCGCGCGGCCGGGGCGTGATCTCAATCTGCATTTCAAGGCGTTGAATGCGCCGTTGTTGTCGGTGGACGCCCGTGGCGGCACCGGTGCACCGGGGTTCGTCGGTCTTGACGGTGCCAATGGCCAGGCGCCGGGTTGCACCTGGGGTTCGGCCGGTCGCGGTGCCGACGGCAGCAATGGCAGTGATGGCCAGCCGGGGGCCGCTGGCGCGCAGGTACGCCTCGAGCTGCCCCGGGCCTACCCTGCCGAGCAGATCAAGGTGACGGTGGACGGCGGTGCCGGTGGCGCGGCGGGACACGGCGGCAAACCCGGGGCGGGAGGCAAGGCCAAGGGGTGCCTGGTCTATACCGCCGATGGCGGTAAAAGCGGCCGTCCTGGCGCCGATGGCCAGCCAGGGCCTGCCGGAGCGGCGGGGACGGTGACGGTGCAGCGGTTCTGAAGAAAAATCGGATCTGAACCTGTGGGAGCGAGCTTGCTCGCGATGGCGTTGTGTCAGTCGATGAAGTAGTGCTGATACACCGTCATCGCGAGCAAGCTCGCTCCCACAGGGCTCTATGTGATTTTCAGAACATCGGTCGCGCCGCACCGATCGCCACCAGCAGCAACCCGATCAACAGATTGATTCCTACCAACCGCCGGATCTTCCCCAGCACCGCCGCACCCGTCGGCCAGTCCTGCGCCGTCACGGCGTTGCGCAATGCGGGCAGCTGCAAGCCCTGGATGCGGATAAACAGCGCCGTCATCACCACATACAACCCCATCATCACCTGCACATAACGCGGCGCGGTTTCGAAACCGGCGAAGCGCAGATGGATCAGGCCTACGCCGCTGATCGGCAAAAGTACGACCGCGACCCAGACCCAGACGAAAAAACGCTGAAACACTTCTACCCACAACTTGAGCCGGGCAGGGCCCTCAAGCGCCGTCATTGCGGCGGGGCGCAGGATCATCCAGGCGAAGAACATGCCGCCGACCCAGACCAGGGCCGCCAGTAAATGCAGGGTGTAGACAAGGGCAAAGGGTGTCATTGGGTTACTCCGTTCTGCGCAGGATTCATTAGCGGGGTATGATAGCCGCCGATCCGAACCACTGAAAATTTATCCAGCGTTTTTAGCGCCCGACCATTCATGATCAGCACCGAACTCAAAACCACGATCCAGGGCGCCTATTCGCGTTTTCTCGAAGCCAAGAGCCTCAAGCCGCGATATGGCCAGCGCCTGATGATTGCCGAAGTGGCAAAAGTCCTGGGCGACATCGACACCGACGACGAAGGCCGGCGCAGCGGCGAGCCTGCCGTGGTGGCGGTGGAGGCCGGCACCGGTACCGGCAAGACCGTGGCCTACAGCCTGGCGGCGATTCCCACCGCCAAGGCCGCCGGCAAGCGCCTGGTGATCGCCACGGCCACCGTCGCCCTGCAGGAACAGATCGTCTACAAGGACCTGCCCGACCTGATGCGCAACAGTGGGCTGAACTTCACCTTCGCGCTGGCCAAGGGCCGCGGGCGTTACATGTGCCTGTCCAAGCTCGACATGTTGCTCCAGGAGGGCCAGGCGCAGACCGCCACGGCCCAGTTGTTCGAAGAAGAAGGCTTCAAGATCGAGGTGGATGAAGCCAGCCAGAAGCTGTTCACCAGCATGATCGAGAAACTGGCGGGCAATAAATGGGACGGCGACCGCGACAGCTGGTCCACGGCCCTGGAAGACGCTGACTGGTCCCGCCTGACGACCGACCATAGCCAGTGCACCAACCGCCATTGCCCGAACTTCGGCCAGTGCGCCTTCTACAAGGCTCGCGAAGGCATGGGCAAGGTCGACGTCATCGTCACCAACCACGACATGGTCCTGGCCGACCTGGCCCTGGGCGGCGGTGCGGTGCTGCCGGACCCGCGCGACACGATCTACGTGTTCGACGAAGGCCATCACCTACCGGACAAGGCCATCGGCCATTTCGCCCATTACACCCGGCTGCGTTCCACCGCCGACTGGCTGGAAACCACCGCCAAGAACCTCACCAAGCTGCTGGCCCAGCATCCGTTGCCGGGTGACCTGGGCAAGTTCATCGAGCAAGTGCCCGAGCTGGCGCGGGAAATCAAGACGAACCAGCAGTTCATGTTCACCGCGTGCGAGCAAGTGGCCGATTTCAAACCCGGCGAAGACGTCGAGGGCCGCGAGCGGCCACGCCATCGCTTCGTCGGCGGAGTGATTCCTGAACACATGCGCGAAATGGGCATCGAGCTCAAGAAAGGTTTCGCGCGCCTGACCGACCTGTTCACGCGCCTGACCGACCTGCTCAAGGAAGGCATGGACGGCGAGGTCAACATCGGTATCGCCAGCAACCAGGCCGAGGAGTGGTACCCGCTGTTCGGCAGCCTGTTGTCCCGGTCCCAGGGCAACTGGGAGCTGTGGACGGCATTCACCGCCGAAGACCCGGAAGACAACCCGCCGATGGCGCGCTGGCTGACCCTGGCCGAAAGCGGTTCGCTGTTCGACATCGAGGTCAATGCCAGCCCGATCCTGGCCGCGGAAATGCTGCGGCGCAACCTGTGGAACGTGGCCTATGGCGCGCTGGTGACGTCCGCCACGCTGACCGCCCTGGGCACGTTCGACCGCTTCCGCATGCGCGCCGGCCTGCCGAAGAAAGCCGTGACCGCCGTGGTCCCGAGCCCCTTCCACCACGCCGATGCCGGCGTGCTGCGGGTGCCCGACCTCAAGGCCGACCCACGGGATGCCGCCGCCCACACTGCGGCGATCATCCGCGACCTGCCGGAACTGGTGGAAGGCTCACGGGGCACGCTGGTGCTGTTTTCCTCGCGCAAACAGATGCAGGACGTGTTCGATGGCCTTGACCGGGACTGGCGCAAGCAGGTGTTCATCCAGGGCAACCTGTCGAAGCAGGAAACCCTGAGCAAGCACAAGGCACGGGTCGACGGTGGGGACTCCAGCGTGCTGTTCGGCCTGGCGAGCTTCGCCGAAGGCGTGGACTTGCCCGGTGCCTATTGCGAACACGTGGTGATTGCCAAGATCCCGTTCTCGGTTCCCGACGACCCGGTGGAGGCGGCGCTGGCCGAGTGGATCGAGGCCCGCGGTGGCAACCCGTTCATGGAAATCTCCGTGCCGGACGCTTCGCTGAAACTGGTCCAGGCGTGTGGCCGCTTGCTACGTACCGAAGAGGATCGCGGCACCATCACCTTGCTTGACCGACGGCTGGTCACCCAGCGCTATGGCAAGGCGATCCTGAATGCGTTGCCGCCGTTTCGACGGGAGATTTCCTGAGGCCGCTGCGATTTCACGGTGAAGCAATGTATTTGTGGGAGCAAGGCTTGCCCGCGATGAGGGCACCTGGGTCTCAGAAAGACCTCACAGGCCTCTTCGCGGGCAAGCCTTGCTCCCACAGGTTCTTCTTGCCACACGGGCATGCTTAGCCAGCCGTCCTGTGGCGGTTCCCAAATGACCTAATGCCTGAAACAATGCCAGCCACTCTAAAAAGTCTTTGTTTCAAGGGAGTTGCGGGTGCAGATTCAAGGCCATTATGAGCTTCAGTTCGAGGCGGTGCGTGAAGCGTTCGCGGCGCTGTTCGATGCTCCCCAGGAGCGCGGCGCGGCGTTGTGCATCCAGGTGGGTGGCCGCACGGTGATCGACCTGTGGGCCGGTACCGCCGACAAGGATGGCCATGAAGCCTGGCACAGCGACACCATCGCCAACCTGTTTTCCTGCACCAAGACGTTCACCGCCGTCACCGCCCTGCAACTGGTGGCCGAAGGCAAGTTGCAGTTGGACGCCCCGGTAGCCCGCTATTGGCCAGAGTTTGCTGCGGCCGGCAAGCAATCCATCACCCTGCGCCAACTGCTCTGCCACCAGGCTGGGCTGCCGGCGCTACATGAATTGCTGCCGCCCGAAGCGCTTTATGACTGGCAAGCCATGGTCGATGCCCTGGCTGCCGAAACACCTTGGTGGACGCCGGGCGAAGGCCACGGTTATGCCGCGATCACTTACGGCTGGCTGGTGGGCGAGCTGTTGCGCCGGGCCGATGGGCGTGGCCCGGGGGAGTCCATCGTCGCCCGCGTCGCCAAGCCGTTGGGCCTGGATTTCCACGTTGGCCTGGCCGACGACGAGTTCCATCGCGTGGCCCACATCGCCCGTGGCAAAGGCAACGCCGGCGATGCGGCGGCCCAGCGCCTGCTGCAGGTGACGATGCGCGAACCGACGGCCATGACCACCCGGGCCTTTACCAACCCACCGTCGATCATGACCAGCACCAACAAACCGGAATGGCGGCGCATGCAGCAACCGGCGGCCAATGGCCACGGCAATGCCCGTAGCCTGGCCGGGTTCTATGCGGGTTTGCTGGACGGCAGCCTGCTGGAAGGTGAAATGCTCGACGAACTGACTCGCCAGCACAGCTTTGGCGAGGACAAGACTTTATTGACCCAGACCCGTTTCGGCCTGGGTTGCATGCTCGACCAGCCGGATGTGCCGAACGCGACCTACGGCCTCGGCCCACGGGCGTTCGGTCATCCGGGGGCCGGGGGCTCCATCGGGTTTGCCGATCCCGAACATGATGTAGCGTTCGGTTTCGTGACCAACACGCTCGGGCCTTACGTTTTGATGGACCCGCGCGCGCAAAATATTGCGCGGGTGCTTGCCACTTGTCTATAAAGCGCCATTGAAGGCCATGGACACAGGAACCTCGTGTCCTTTTCAGTTTCGAAGCGTCTGTTTATGCGGCCAGAACATGGCCTTTTTTTCATTTAGATCATTTTGTGGATATCCAATGTCATCGAATAAAACCCTCGCTCTGGCGCTGTGCTTCGCTATCACTGGTTGCGCACAAAACCCACAAAATGATGCCGAGGGCAGCGGAGGCTGGTGGCCGTTCGGCTCCTCCGACAAGGTGGCGGCCAAGGAAACGGCGCCAGCGGCGCCCCTGAAGCCTGCCGCTGTCGCACCGCAAGCCAAGGCCGAGGGCGCCAGCCACTGGTGGTGGCCGTTCTCTTCCGAGGAAACCGCCGCAGACGCCGCCAGAAAAGTCGAAGCAAAGGCAGAAGTGGAAGCCAAGCCTGAGGCCAAGGCGCCGGCAGTTGTTGCCAAGGCCGAAGCCGAAAGCAATGGCAAGTGGTGGTGGCCGTTCGGCGGCAAGGACCAGGAAACCGCCAAGGCGGTGCCGATGCCCGATCCGAAAGTCACCCAGGCCTGGCTCGACGACTACGAGCCGAAGCTGCGCACGGCGATTCAGGACAGCAAGCTCGAACTCGAGCGCCGCGACGACGTGCTGGTGGTCACCGCGCCCGCGGACAGTTCCTTCAACCCGGACCGTCCGGCGATGCTGCTGCCCGTGACCCTCGGCCCGTTTACCCGCGTGGCGAAGATCCTTGAAGCCGACCCGAAGACCGCCGTGCTGATCCTTGGTCACGCCGACACCTCGGGCGTCGCACCGGCCAACCTCAAGCTCAGCCAGGAGCGTGCCCAGGCCGTGGCGGCGATTTTCCGCCTCAGCGGCCTGCAACGTGATCGCCTGATGCTGCGCGGCATGGGTGCAGTGGCGCCACGTGCCGCCAACGACAGCGTTGAGGGTCGCGCCTTGAACCGTCGTGTGGAATTGCTGGTCACGCCGGCCAACACCATGGTTGCGCTGCTGAGCAAGTACAACATGCCGGCCCCGGCTCCAGTGACGATGGTTGCCGCCCAGGATGTTAAGCCTGCTGCCCCGGCGCCTGCGCCTGCGGCTAAAAAAGCGGTGGCCTCGACCACCAAAGCCGCGGCCAAGAAAGCTCCGGCCAAAAAAGCCGCGACCAAGGCGCCTGCAAAGAAGGTCGCAGCCAAGCCCGCTACCCCAGCGAAGAAGCCCCAACCGGCCAAAGCCGCCACCGATACCAAGAAAGTCGCGGCCGCCGATACCCCCAAGCAGTGATGGGCTAACCACAAGGAATGCGCCATGACCCAAGCGCTGGCTGATATGCGCCGCGACTACACCCGCGACGGCTTGACCGAGGCGCAAGCCCCGGCCGAGCCGTTCGCCCTGTTCCATCAATGGTTCGCCGACGCGGTGAAGACCGAACAGGCCCCGGTGGAGGCCAATGCCATGACCCTGGCCACGGTGGATGAGCAGGGACGTCCGCACTGTCGGATCCTGCTGCTCAAGGGCCTGGATGCCCAGGGCTTTACCTTTTTCACCAACTACGACAGCGCCAAGGGCCAGCAACTGGCTGCGAACCCGTTTGCGGCCATGACGTTTTTCTGGCCGACCCTTGAGCGCCAGGTGCGCATCGAGGGCAAAGTGGTGAAGGTCACGGCGCAGGAGTCGGACGCCTACTACCAAGTCCGTCCGCTGGGCAGCCGTTTGGGCGCCTGGGCGTCACCCCAGAGCCGGGTGATTGCCGGGCGCGGCGAACTGGAAGACCTGCTCAAGGCCACCGAGCAGCGCTTCAGCGACAGCCAGCCACACTGTCCCGAGCATTGGGGCGGTTATCGCCTGCTGCCCGAACGCATCGAGTTCTGGCAGGGCCGTCCGAGCCGCCTGCACGATCGCCTCAACTATCGCCTGCAAGGGGCGCAGTGGGCTCGCGAGCGTCTGGCGCCTTAGCATCGGAATAACCTGCCGCGGCGGCGGTCTGGAGCCATTGCGGCAGGTCGCGGCGCTTGATGCCTTGTGCCTGGGCGCGGGCCAATTGTTGCAACATGTAAGTTTTCTTCTGCCCATCCGGCCCCGCCAGTGAAAGCGCCAGATCGCGATCCACCCAGCGTTTGATCCGCACGTACAGCCACCAGTGGAAATACAAACCGGCCACGGTGGTGGCGACGATAATGAAATAATCCATGAAAAATTCCAGGGTTGATGACGCAGGTTTCGGAAATTGACGCTACTGTTTGGTGAATTTTTCGGGCGCGCCTGTATCCCACCTGAATGAAAGCAATTTTATCCCGGCGAGGCCGTGACAGGCGTCAAGCTGCGGAGTTTAATGAATCCCTGTCTTTTGGAGTTTGATGCTATGCGTAAGTCTGTTTTGCTGGTTGCTTCCTTTTCCACGATGGCGATGTTGCTCACTGGCTGTCAGTCGAGCCTGACCGGTGACTCCTACTCCCGTGACGAGGCGCGTCGTGTGCAGACGATTCGCATGGGCACGATCGAAGCCTTGCGTCCGGTCAAGATCGAAGGCACCAAGACCCCAATCGGTGGTGCGGCCGGTGCTGTGGTCGGTGGCGTAGGCGGCAGTGCCATCGGTGGTGGCCGTGGCAGCATCGTCGCTGCCGTGATCGGCGCCGTGGCGGGTGGCCTGATTGGTTCGGCTACTGAAGAAGGCCTGACCCGTACCCAGGGTGTGGAAATTACCGTTCGTGAAGATGACGGCAGCATGCGTGCCTATGTGCAGCAGGTTCAGGAAAACGAGATATTCCGTGTGGGTGAGCGGGTTCGTATTGCCACTGTGGATGGTACGAGTCGCGTGTCGCACTAAGCAGGAGTCAGGTAAGAAAAAACGGCGCTTTTTCCTGAATGGGAAAGCGCCGTTTTTGTTTCTTCGATACTTGCTGGTTTTTTTGGGGGCATATCCGTTGCTGCGGTAACGGCTACTTATGGTTCCGCTCTTACAGCGGGTCACTTTTGGAAGAGCGCCAAAAATAACCAAAAACGCTTTGCCCCACCACTCGGTGCCTCGCCTAGGCTCGGCATGCCTGAACGAAGGCCTTGCTCCGTGGGCCGCCGCGAAGGGCCATCCATGGCCCAGCGCGGCTACCTCGGCATCCATGCCGAGGTGCCCACTGCGCAAGGCCTTCGTTCAGCCATCGTGGTTAACGGGGCGCCCCAGATCAAAAACAGAACCGAGGCGGCCTAGTAGCCGACCTGGTTCTGGGTGGGACCGCGTTTTTCCTGTGGGAGCGGGCTTGCTCGCGAAGGCGGTGTGTCAGTTTGCGGTGATGTTGGATGTACCGGCCTCTTCGCGAGCAAGCCCGCTCCCACAGAGGGACTCCGGGTGCACATGAATAGGGCGCCGCGAAAGATCCAATGTGGGAGCGAGCCTGCTCGCGATGACGGTGGGTCAGTTACATGGATGTTGGGCTGCTGGCCTCATCGCGAGCAAGCTCGCTCCCACAGGAAAAACGCGGTCCCATCCAGAACCAGGTCGGCTGTTAGGCCGCCTCGTGGTGGACGTTGATCTCGGCGCCCCGTTAACCACGCTGGCCGAGTGGTGGGGCATAAAGCGTTTTGCTTACTTTGCGCCGGGCCGCGCAGGCTTCTCAAAAGTGAGCCGCTGTAAGAGCGGAACCGCCAGCCGCCGTTACCGCAGCAACGGATATACACACCATTCCTTAACCTCCCATGGCTCTCAAGACGCTAACGCAGAAGCAAGGATCAGCCAGGCAATGCAGACTGCTTGCGACTGGCCGCCGCCGTCACCGCATAACCCAGCAACGCCGCCAGGATCGAACCGGTGAGGATCCCCATCCGGTCCATGCCAGCGTAGTCACTCACACCCGGCTCGAACGCCAGGGAGCCGACGAACAGGCTCATGGTGAAACCAATCCCGCACAGGATCGCCACGCCCAGTACCTGGCCCCAATTGGCGCCGGCGGGCAGGCTGGCGATGCCGATTTTCACGGCCAGCCAGGTCAGGCCGAAGACGCCGACGGTCTTGCCCAGCAACAGGCCGATGGCGATGCCCATTGGCACGTGATGGGTGAAGCTCTCGACGGTGACGCCGCTCAGGGACAGGCCGGCATTGGCGAAGGCGAACAGCGGCAGGATGCCATAGGCCACCCAGGGGTGCAGGGCATGTTCCAGGGTGAGCAGCGGCGAAGTCTCGGCGTTTTTCGTGCGCAGCGGAATGCAGAACGCCAGGGTGACCCCGGCCAACGTGGCATGGACACCGCTCTTGAGCACGCAGACCCAGAGGATCAGACCTACCACCATGTAGGGCCCGAGCTTGACCACGCCCATCCGGTTCATCGCCACCAGTACGGCGATGCAGGCGGCCGCCAGCATGAGCGACACGGTCGACAGGGCGCCGGAATAGAAGATGGCGATGATGATAATGGCGCCCAGGTCATCGATGATCGCCAAGGTCATCAGGAACAGTTTGAGCGACACCGGCACCCGCTTGCCGAGCAAGGCCAGCACGCCGAGGGCGAACGCGATGTCAGTGGCCGTCGGAATCGCCCAGCCGGCGAGGGCGGCCGGGTTGTCGCGGTTGAGAAACCAGTAGATCAGCGCCGGTACCACCATGCCGCCAATCGCCGCCGCACCCGGCAAGACGATTTGCGACGGCTTTGATAGTTGCCCGTCGAGTACTTCACGTTTGACTTCGAGGCCGATAAGCAGGAAGAACATCGCCATCAGGCCGTCGTTGATCCACAGCAGCAGGGGTTTGGCGATCTTCAGGGCGCCCACCTGGGCGACCACCGGGGTGTCCAGCAGGCCGTTATACAACCAGGACAGCGGTGAATTGTTGATGACCAGGGCCAGTACGGCGGCGGCGATCAGCAGCAGGCCGCTGGCAGCCTCCAGTTGAAAAAAACGTGTCAGAGAATTGCGTAGAGCCACGATCGCTCTCCATGTATCGAATCAAAAAGATGGCACACCCTAACCCGTACTGTTAGTTGTTAAAACAAAATTTATATTCTTTTTTGTTATATGGCGTTACAAGGCCTGCGCCACGCAGTCGGCAGTTATGGGCCATATTGGACCTTAGCTGTACCTGTGCGTGATGTCGGTTTTTTCCTAAGCTGACGTCTGGTTTTTCCGAACTCCAGCCGTGCCTGCACGAGCGCGTGATCTCCCCACGCCGAACACGATCAGTGAGCAAACACACCATGAACGACCACCGCCAGTGGGCCCGTGAAGCGATCCGCATCATCGAGGCAGACTTCCAGCGCAGCGCCGATACTCACCTGATTCCGCTGCCGCTGCCTGGCCTGCCGGGCATCGAGCTGTACTTCAAGGATGAGTCCAGTCATCCCACCGGCAGCCTCAAGCATCGGTTGGCCCGTTCGCTGTTTCTCTATGCGTTGTGTAACGGCTGGCTCAAGCCCGGTGCGCCAGTGATCGAGGCCTCCAGCGGCTCGACGGCGATTTCCGAGGCTTACTTCGCCAGGTTGCTGGGCCTGCCGTTCATTGCGGTGATGCCGGCGACTACCTCCAGGGAAAAAATCGCACAGATCGCTTTCTATGGCGGCCAGAGCCACCTGGTGGATGATCCTACGCAGATCTACGCCGAATCCGAGCGCCTGGCCCGCGAGCATGACGGGCATTTCATCGACCAGTTCACCTATGCCGAGCGGGCCACGGACTGGCGGGCCAATAACAACATTGCCGAATCGATCTTCCAGCAGATGCGCTTCGAGCGGCATCCGGAGCCCACATGGCTGATCTCCAGCCCCGGCACCGGCGGCACCACGGCCACCCTGGGACGCTATGTCCGTTACCGCCAGCACGGCACCCGCGTGCTGTGTGCCGACGCCGAGCGTTCGGTGTTCTTCGATTACTACCGCAGTGGCGACGCCAGCCTGCGCCTGGATTGCGGTTCACGCATCGAGGGTATCGGCCGGCCGCGAGTCGAAGCGTCGTTCCTGCCGAACGTCATCGATGCGATGGTCAAGGTCCCGGATGCCTTGTCGCTGGCGGCCATGCATTACCTGGCCGAGCGTCTGGGACGACGGGTCGGCGGGTCCAGCGGCACCAACCTGATCGGCGCACTCATGGCGGCCCGGCAGATGGCAGATGCGGGGGAGTCGGGGTCGATCGTGGCGATCTTGTGTGACGGCGGCGAGCGCTACGCCACGACCTATTACGACCCGGCATGGCTAAAGGCCCAAGGCTATGCGTTGAGCGAGTTGATGGACATCGTGGCGGCGAGTGTGGAGCGGGGCGAGGCACTGCCAGAGAGTGTGTTGCGGGCCAACATCTGAATCTTGAAAACCCTGAGGTCCCTTGTGGGAGCGATAGCGGTGGATCAGTCAACATCTGTGTTGAATGCCAGGCCGCCATCGCGAGCAAGCTCGTTCCCACATTGGGCCAACTGTCAGGCTTCGAGACCAAGAATGTCCCGCGCCACGGCCTCGGCAATCCGAATCCCGTCCACCCCCGCCGACAGGATCCCGCCCGCATAACCGGCGCCTTCACCCGCCGGGAACAGACCCTTGACGTTCAGGCTCTGCAGCGATTCGTTGCGGGTGATGCGCAGGGGCGATGAGGTGCGGGTTTCGATGCCGGTCAGCACGGCGTCGTGCAGCGAGTAGCCGCGAATCTGTTTCTCGAACGCCGGTAAGGCTTCGCGGATGGCTTCGATGGCGAAGTCCGGCAAGGCCAGGGCCAGATCACCCAGGGACACCCCAGGCTTGTAGGAAGGTTCGACGCTGCCCAGTGCGGTAGACGGCTTGCCGGCGATGAAATCGCCCACGAGTTGCGCCGGGGCCTCGTAGTTGCTGCCGCCGAGCACGAACGCGTGGGATTCCAGGCGTTCCTGCAACTCGATACCGGCCAGTGGGCCACCCGGATAATCCACTTCCGGGGTAATGCCGACGACGATGCCAGAGTTGGCGTTGCGCTCATTGCGCGAATACTGGCTCATGCCGTTAGTGACGACGCGGTTCGGCTCGGACGTCGCCGCTACCACGGTGCCGCCCGGGCACATGCAGAAGCTGTATACCGAGCGGCCATTCTTGGCGTGGTGCACCAGTTTGTAGTCGGCGGCGCCGAGTTTCGGATGGCCGGCGTACTTGCCCAGGCGCGCGCTGTCGATCAGCGATTGCGGGTGTTCGATGCGGAAACCCACCGAGAACGGCTTGGCTTCCATATACACGCCACGGCTGTGGAGCATACGGAACGTGTCCCGGGCGCTGTGGCCGAGGGCCAGGATCACGTGTTTCGAATGAATGCGTTCACCGCCGGCCAATTCGACGCCGACCAGTTGGCCGTCCTCGATCAGCACATCGGTGACCCGTTGCTGGAAGCGTACTTCGCCGCCCAGGGCGCGAATCTGCTCACGCATGGTTTCCACCACGCCTGTCAGGCGGAACGTGCCGATGTGCGGCTTGCTGACGTAGAGGATTTCTTCCGGCGCCCCGGCCTTGACGAATTCGTGCAGGACCTTGCGGCCAAGGAATTTCGGATCCTTGATCTGGCTGTAGAGCTTGCCATCGGAAAACGTCCCTGCGCCGCCTTCACCGAACTGCACATTGGACTCGGGGTTGAGCACACTTTTGCGCCACAGGCCCCAGGTGTCCTTGGTGCGCTGGCGCACTTCCGGGCCACGTTCGAGGATGATCGGCTTGAAACCCATCTGCGCCAGCAACAGGGCGGCGAAAATCCCGCACGGGCCGAAGCCGACCACGATCGGCCGCTCGCTCAAGTCGGCCGGGGCCTGGCCCACCACTTTGTAGCTGACATCCGGCGCTTCGTTGACGTTACGGTCATCGGCGAACTTGCGCAGCAGGCTGGCTTCATCACGCACCGTCAGGTCGATGGTGTAGATGAAGCACAGTTCGGAGGATTTCTTGCGCGCATCGTAGCTGCGCTTGAACAGGGTGAAGTCGAGCAGGTCATCGCTGGCGATGCCCAGGCGCTGCACGATGGCAGGGCGCAGGTCTTCTTCGGGGTGATCGATTGGCAGCTTGAGTTCGGTGATTCGTAACATGGCGGGGTCCGGTTCGCGGGATGCACAACTGCACCAGGGCGTGAACCGGCGATTATAAGCCAAAAGCTGTGAATCAGTCGTCGCGCGCGCCGCCGAAGTAGGCGCAGCCGCGTTGGACCTGGCCGTTGACCCGCAACTCGGCGCTCATGTGTTGCACGCTGTCGCTGACGCTGTCGACACAACGCGCAGGTGTGACCCACAGCTCGACTTTCTGGCCGTTGGCCTCGGTGCCCAGGTTGAAGCGGCCATCGCCCAATTGCTCCTCGACGTAAGGCACCGCCAGCGGCGGCTGGCCTTCGCGGTCCAGCACCAGGCCCTTGCCACTGGCCTTGAGCGTCCATTCCGGGCTGTGTCCCGCGGCGCGCAGGATCACGCGTTTGAAGTCGACGTCTTCGCAAGCCGTTCCCGAACGCTCCAGTCGATACAGCTGTTCAACGTCCAACTGACTGTCGGTGCCGGCCGCTGCGCTGGAAACGATACGGCCACGTACATCGGCAAACAGTTTGCCCTGGTCATCGGCCAGGCTGGCGGCCTGTTGCAGCACGCTGGTGCCACCGCTGTCGTTGACGATGTAGCGGCGCTGTTCCTGGCACGGTTGGAGCACTAGTTTGCCATCGGCCGCCGTGAGTTCGCCCTGCAGGCGTGTCTGTCCGGCGTGGGAGGCGCTCTGACGTGGGGTGTCGAGCAATTGGCAGCCGGTGAACAGCGGCAGGAGGGCGACAAACAGCAGGGAGCGGGCGGCACGCATCATTGGGTCTCCAGACAAGTGCCGCCACGTTACTCAGACTAATCCTGCATCACAAGGGGTGTTAACCCACATGAAAGGTCTGACCGGTTTGTAGGCCTTCGACGCTCTTGGCGTAGGCCAATGCCACATCCACTGCGGGTACGGGTTTGAAACCGCGGAAATAAGGCGCGTATTTGTCCATGGCTTCCAGCAGCACGTTCGGGCTCACCGAGTTGACCCGCAGGCCCCGTGGCAACTCGATTGCCGCGGCGCGCACGAAACTGTCCAGGGCGCCGTTGACCAGGGCCGCCGAAGCACCGCTCTTGATCGGGTCGTGGCTGAGCACGCCGGTGGTGAAGGTGAAGGAGGCGCCGTCATTGGCGAATTCGCGACCGATCAGCAGCAGGTTGACCTGGCCCATCAGCTTGTCTTTCAAGCCCAGGGCAAAGCTGTCTTCGGTCATGTCGGCCAGGGGCGCAAAGGTGACGTTGCCGGCGGCGCAGACCAGGGCGTCAAAACGACCAGTCTTCTCGAACAGGGCGCGAATCGAGGCGCTGTCGCTGATATCCACCTGCAGTTCACCGCTGTGGCGGCCGATCCGAACGATTTCGTGGCGGGGCGACAGTTCTTTATCAATGGCCGAACCGATCGTGCCGTTGGCGCCGATCAAGAGGATTTTCATGAGTTGTTCCTTAATGGGTTGAACGAGTTTTCAGTCTAGAGGGGTTCTTTCCAGTGATAATCATGCTAATAGGCAACCTTTGGTTTTCATTTGGAAACAATCCAATGAGCGAAATGGATGACCTGGCGGCGTTCGCCGTGTTGATGGAGGCCGGCAGTTTTACCTTGGCGGCCCAGCAATTGGGGTGCAGCAAGGGCCAGTTGTCCAAGCGCATCAGCCTGTTGGAAAGCCGGTTTTCGGTGGTGTTGCTGCAACGCACCACACGGCGCTTGAGCCTCACGGCGGCAGGGGCGGCGCTGTTGCCTCAGGCCCAGGCGCTGCTGGTGCAGGTGGAAAGGGCGCGTCAGGCATTGGCTCGGTTGAAGGATGACATTTGCGGGCCGGTGCGTATGACGGTTCCGGTTTCGTTGGGTGAAACCTTCTTCGAGGGCTTGCTGATGGAGTTCGCTCGCACGTACCCCAACGTGCAGATCGAACTGGAGCTCAACAACGGTTACCGTGACTTGAGCCGCGATGGTTTCGACCTGGCGATCCGCTCCGACGCCGCCATCGATGAGCGGCTGGTGGCCCGGCCATTGTTGGCGTGGCACGAAATGACCTGCGCCAGCCCGGCCTACCTCGAACACTATGGCGAACCTGAAACGCCCCAGGCCTTGGCCGAGCACCGCTGTTTGCTCAACAGCCACTACAGCGGCCGGGAAGAATGGCTTTACCACCAACAACACGAACTGTTGCGGGTCCGAGTGTCGGGGCCGTTCGCCAGCAATCACTACAGCCTGCTGAAAAAAGCCGCCCTGGCCGGTGCCGGAATCGCCCGGCTGCCGTCGTACCTGCTGCATGAAGCGTTGGCGGACGGACGTCTGCATTGGCTGCTGCGCGACTACCAGACCCGGCGCATGCCGATGTACCTGGTGCACCCGTACCAGGGCGGCCTGCCCAAGCGCACCCAGGTGCTGGCCGACTACTTGATCGACTGGTTCAAGCGCAGTGGCGAGGCGTTGGATCGGCTACAGCGATAACCCGGTCATTTGTCATCCCTTGTGGGAGCGAGCTTGCTCGCGAAGGCGGTGGTACATCCGGTATTTGTGCAAGCTGACCCACCGCTATCGCGAGCCAGCTCGCTCCCACAGGGGATCTGTGAGGGGATCTGTGTTCAGCCGTGGGCGTAACGCTTGGCGATCAGGTGATCGATCGACAACACCCCCGGTCCACGGGCCATCAGGTAGAGCAAGACCGCCGCCCAGGTGCCATGGGTCGGGTAGGCGTCCGGGTAGACGAACACCTGAATGGTCAAGGTCATGCCGAGCAAGGCCATTGCCGAAAAGCGTGTCGCCAGGCCAAACAGAAGCAGTACCGGGAACACATGCTCGGCAGAGGCCGCCAAGTGCGCAGCCAGTTCCGGCGACAGCAGCGGCAAGGCATATTCGCTTTTGAACAGGGGGATGGCCGAGTCCGCCAGCCGCGGCAGACCGATCTGGAAGGTGCCGTCGAACAGGTCGATGGCCAGTCCTTCGATTTTGGTCTGGCCGGATTTCCAGAACACGGCGGCAATCGAGAAGCGTGCGACGAAGGCGATCAGGCTGTGGGGGATTTTCTCCAGCCATTGAATGAAACCGGCAATCAGGGCGTTCATGGGGATACCTGTTCGGCTAGGAGGTGGGTGATGGCCTGGTGGCGGATGAGCCCCGCCAGGGTCTGTTCCAGGTCAAGATCGATTGAGGCTTCGATGGCAGCCGTCAGGGAAGACCCTTGTTGCAGGGCGGCGATGAACCCATGGGCAGCGCGACTGATCGCAAACACCTCCACATCCAGGCCGTTGCGCAGCACCAAGGCGTTTTGCGCGGGAAACGTTTCGAACGGTACGGGCGCCTGGTGCTGATGAGCGGCCCAGATCGTCACCACGGCGTAGGGGGATTGCAGCAGCCGCAGTGACGGGTGAAGCCCGATCTTCAGGTGCCCCGCCAGCGTGGGGGACGACAGCGCCGCCACGATTCGTTCTTGCGCCATGGGCTCGGCGTCGGCGGCATGCCAGGCTTGCACATGCAGTCGCTCCAGCCGAGCGACGTCCGCCAGGTAAGGCACGCTGGCGACAGGTTCGAAGTGTTCGATGAATTCGGCAAAGTCGCCCCCGTAGTCGTTCATCACCGGGCTGCGCGGCGGCGTCGATTGGACATAGACCCCGGCCATGGCCCGGAAGAATGCCTCGCCCACCAGTTGCGCCACCACCGGGTAGTTGTCGGCCAGGGCGTTGATCAATGAGCTGAGTACGTTGTTGCGGTACACCGCGAAACGGCTTTCCGGGGCCGCCCCATTGGCGCTGACCAGGCCGGTCGGACATGCCTTGCGCGGGTCGAGCATTGCGGCGGCAAATGCGTGCTGGTTGCTCATGGCCGGGCTCCAGCGGCGCTCAACAGTTGATCGGCCTGGCGTGCTTCGGCCAGCAGCACCTCCCATGCCGGGACGTGGTTGTCGCGCTCGATCAAGGTGGCGACCGGCCCGGTCCGCTCCAGTGCCTGGAGATACAGTTGCCAGACCGCGTGGTCGACGGGGGCGCCGTGATCGTCTATCAACAGGCGCTCGCCGAGGCTGTCGGAATCTTCGGCAAAGCCGGCCAGGTGAATTTCGCCGGTCGCTTGCAGAGGCAGGGCGTCGAGGTAGGCCAATGGATCGCGGCAATGGTTGACGCACGAAACGTAGACGTTGTTCACATCCAGCAGCAGGCCGCAGCCGGTGCGACGGATCACTTCGCTCATGAACTGTGGCTCGTCGAAGGTCGAGGTTTCAAAGGCCAGGTAGGTGGCCGGGTTTTCCAGTAACAGCGTGCGCTTGAGGCTGGACTGCACCTGGTCGACGTGTTCGCAGACCCGGTCGAGGGTTGCTGCGTCATAGGCCAGGGGGAGCAAGTCATTGAGGAACACCGGGCCGTGGCTGGACCAGGCCAGGTGTTCGGAAAAGGATTGGGGCTGATAGCGTTCGATCAGGGCGGCCAGGCGCTGCATATGCGCGACATCCAGCGGCCCTTCCCCACCGATCGACAGGCCGACGCCGTGCAACGACAGCGGGTACTGTTCGCGTATCAGCCCCAGGAAGTGATGAAGCGGCCCACCGGCCACCATGTAGTTTTCCGCGTGCACCTCGAAAAAGCCCAGATCCGGTCGGGTCTGCAGGACCTCACGAAAATGCGCACTCTTGAGCCCCAACCCTGCCCTTGGCGGCAGCCGGCTATCAGTGGTGAGGGATGGGGCGTTCAACATGGTGGCGGGCCTCAGGCGGGTGCGATCAGGACTTGGCTTTGAACGCTTCGAGCTGGCCGAAACCGGTGGGGGAGGTTTCGCTTTTGGTGGTGGTGCAGGTGCCTTTAGGGACCGATTTCCAAGCGTTGGCCTGATAGTCCATCTTTGCGGTACCGGCGCAGGTGGTGCCGGCCCCGGCGGCGCAGTCGTTCTTGCCTTTGAGGGCGACGCCGAAGCATTTTTCCATGGCGTCGTCGGCTGCGTGAGCGGTCGTGACGGCAGTCATGCTCAGGGCAGAACCCAGGGCGAGGACCAAGGCAGCGGCGGACAGGGTACGGGTCGAAGCAGTCATGGTGATTCTCCAGTCTTCAGGGAAATGAACCGGCGTTAGCGCCGGTCTGCTGAACTAGAGAAGGGAGGTGGGGAAGTGTTACAGCGGACTCTCGATTTTTTTACGCACTGCAAAACCCGTGGCGAGGGAGCTTGCTCCCGCTCGGTTGCGCAGCAACCGCAAAATCTTGGGGCCGCTGCGCAGCCCAGCGGGAGCAAGCTCCCTCGCCACAGGGGATTGCGGGCGGTCCGGGCAAAAAAAAAACGGCCCGAAGGCCGTTTCTGTTACTGCGACAGGACTCAACCGCCCAGATACGCCTCGCGCACTTTCGGGTCGGTCAGCAGCGCCTCGCCGGTGCCTTGCATCACCACCCGGCCGTTCTCCAGCACATACGCCCGGTCGGCAATTTTCAGCGCCTGGTTGGCGTTCTGCTCCACCAGGAACACCGTCACGCCATCCTTGCGCAGTTGCTCGATGATGTCGAAGATCTGCTGGATGATGATCGGTGCCAGGCCCAGGGAAGGCTCGTCGAGCAACAGCAGCTTGGGTTTGCTCATGAGCGCACGGCCGATGGCGAGCATTTGCTGTTCGCCGCCGGACATGGTGCCGCCGCGCTGGGTAAAGCGCTCTTTCAGGCGTGGGAAAAGGTGCAGGACCTTGTCCATTTGTTCCTGATAGTCGCCCTTGTCGGTGAAAAATCCGCCCATGGCGAGGTTTTCTTCCACGGTCAGCCGGGCAAATACCCGACGACCCTCAGGTACCACGGCGATGCTCTTGCGCATGATCTGCGCCGAGTCCTGGCCCACCAGTTCCTCACCCATGTAGCGGATGCTGCCGCTGTGGGCCTGGGGCGAACCGCAGAGCGTCATCAGCAGGGTGGATTTGCCGGCACCGTTGGCACCGATCAGCGTGACGATTTCGCCCTGGCGGACTTCGACGTTGACGCTGTGCAGGGCCTGGATCTTGCCGTAGAAAGTGGAAACGTTTTCGAACTGCAGCATTTACGCTTCCCCCAGGTAGGCTTTGATCACTTCAGGATTGTCGCGGATCTGTTCCGGCGTACCGTCGGCCAGGGGCGTGCCCTGGTTGATCACGACAATGTGGTCGGAAATGCTCATGACCAGCTTCATGTCGTGCTCGATCAGCAGCACGGTGACGTTGTGCTCTTCACGCAGCACGCCGATCAGCGCCTTGAGGTCTTCGGTTTCCTTGGGGTTCAGGCCGGCGGCCGGCTCGTCGAGCATGAGGATCCGCGGACGGGTCATCATGCAGCGGGCGATTTCCAGGCGCCGTTGCTGACCGTAGGCCAGGGTGCCGGCGGTACGGTTGGCAAACTCGGTGAGGTTGACCTTGTCCAGCCAGTACTCGGCGTACTCCATGGCCTCGCGTTCGCTTTTGCGGAACGCCGGGGTCTTGAACAGGCCGGCAAAGAAGTTGGTGTTCAAATGACGATGCTGGGCGATCAACAGGTTCTCGACCGCCGTCATGTCCTTGAACAGCCGCACGTTCTGGAAGGTGCGCACCACACCCTTGCGGGCGATGTGGTGGCCGGGCAGGCCCTGGATCGGCTCGCCGTCCAGCAGGATGGTGCCGCCGGTGGGCTGGTAGAAGCCGGTCAGGCAGTTGAACACGGTGGTCTTGCCCGCGCCGTTGGGCCCGATCAGGGCAACCACTTGCTTCTCTTTCACGGTCAGGGCCACGCCGTTGACCGCCAGCAAACCGCCGAAGCGCATGCTTAAATTTTCAACCTTGAGGATCTCGCGGCTCATTTGCGCAGCTCCATGTGGGGGCGTTGCATAGGCAGCAGACCTTGAGGACGCCAGATCATCATCAGCACCATCAAGGCGCCGAACATCAACATGCGGTATTCGCTGAATTCACGCATCATTTCCGGCAGCAGGATCATCACGATCGCCGCCAGGATCACGCCCAGTTGCGAGCCCATCCCGCCCAGCACCACGATGGCGAGGATGATCGCCGACTCGATGAAGGTGAAGGATTCCGGCGTCACCAGGCCTTGGCGAGCGGCGAAGAAGCTGCCGGCAAAACCGGCGAACGCAGCGCCGAGGGTAAAGGCCGACAGCTTGATCACGGTCGGGTTGAGACCCAGGGCGCGGCAAGCGATTTCGTCTTCACGCAAGGCTTCCCACGCGCGGCCAATCGGCATGCGCAGCAGGCGGTTGATGACGAACAGCGCGGCCAGGGCCAGCAACAGCGCAATCAGGTAGAGGAAGATCACCTTGTTGATCGAGCTGTATTCCAGGCCAAAGTATTCGTGGAAGGTTTGCAGGCCTTCGGCGGCGGTTCTATCGAAGCTCAGTCCGAAGAACGTTGGCTTGGGGATGTTGCTGATGCCGTTCGGGCCGCCGGTGATGTCGGTCAGGTTGCGCAGGAACAGGCGGATGATCTCGCCGAAACCCAGGGTCACGATCGCCAGGTAATCGCCGCGCAAGCGCAGCACCGGGAAGCCCAGCAGGAAGCCGAAGGTGGCGGCCATCATCCCGGCGATGGGCAGGCAGATCCAGAAGCTCAGGCCGAAGTAATGGGACAGCAGCGCGTAGCTGTAGGCGCCGACGGCGTAGAAACCCACGTAGCCCAGGTCCAGCAGGCCGGCCAGGCCTACGACGATGTTCAGGCCCAGGCCCAGCATCACGTAGATCAGGATCAGCGTGGCGATGTCCACCGCGCCGCGAGAGCCGAAGAACGGCCACACCAGGGCCACGACGATCAGGCCCAGCACGATCCAGCGCTGGGTGCTCGGCAGGGTCAGGAAGTGGCTGGCCTTGGCCGGGATCACCGGCAGGCCGGGCGAAGACTTCCACGCCGCGCTGATCTGCGTGCTGAACAGCACGCGCACGAACATCAGCAGCGAGCACACGGCGATGGTCGCCAGGATCGCCGGGCTGGTGCCGTGCACTTCCAGGTTGATGCCGACGATGGTCAGTTTAAGACCCAGTACCGGGTAGGCCACGGCCCAGACCAGCAGGGCGCTGAAAAGCGCCGATTTGAGATGCCTAGTCATACTTTCTCAACCTCCGGGCGGCCCAGGATGCCGGTCGGCCGGAATAACAGAACCAGAACCAACAAGCCGAACGCGACGACGTCCTTGTACTGGTCGCCGAAGATGTCGGCGCCAAAGGCTTCCGCCACGCCCAGCACCAACCCGCCGAGCATCGCCCCGGGGATGCTGCCGATGCCGCCCAATACCGCGGCGGTGAAGGCTTTCAGGCCCACGAGGAAGCCGGCGTTGGGGTTGATCACGCCGTATTGCATGCTCAACAGCACCGCGGCGATGGCCGCCAGGGCCGCACCGATGACGAAGGTCAGGGCGATGATGTTGTTGGTGTTGATGCCCAGCAGGTTGGCCATCTTGATGTCTTCGGCACAGGCGCGGCAGGCGCGGCCGAGGCGGGAACGGGAGATGAACAGCGTGAGGCCGAGCATGGCGACCAGGGTCACCACGAACACCACGATTTGCATGTAGGAAATCAGCACTTCATGTGCCCCGCCTGGCCCGATGGCAAAGTTGCCCGGGATCAGGTTGGGAATGGATTTGTCCTTGGAGTCTTGGGAAAGCAGTACCGTGTTCTGCAGGAAGATCGACATGCCGATGGCGGAAATCAGCGGGATCAGACGGTTGCTGCCGCGCAGGGGGCGGTAGGCGATCCGTTCGATGCTGTAGCCATAGGAGCTGGTGACGACGATGCTCGCGAGAAACGCCGCGGTCATCAACAGCGGGACACTGTCGAGTCCCATCATGCTCAGCCCGGCGATGGCGATGAACGCCACGTAGGAGCCGATCATGTACACCTCGCCGTGGGCGAAGTTGATCATTCCAATGATGCCGTAGACCATCGTATAGCCGATGGCGATCAGGGCATACGTGCTGCCAACGGTCAGACCGTTAACCAGCTGCTGGAAGAAGTGATAGATGTCAGGCATTACAGCGCTCCTAAAAACCTGATACGCATTTCACTGGTGGAGTCATTTTCCCGCCCGGGCCCCGTGGATCTGCATCCACTTCGAACACGAGGTTTGCCAGCGAACCGCTGATGACGGTTTTGAGATTTTCAGGTGGGGAGGCTGGCGGATCACGCCAGCGCGGCCCAATACATTTAAAACAAAGCCCACGGCACGCCGTGGGCTTTATTGGCAGTCAGTCAGGCCAGGCCTTACTGAGGCGAAGCTTCGGTTTTAGGTTTGCCGAAATGCCACTCGTAGACCACGAACTTGAAGTCCTTCAGGTCGCCCTTCGCGTCGAAGCTCAGGTCGCCCGTTGGCGTCTTGAAGGTGCCGGTGTGGATGGCTTCAGCCACTTTGCCTGCGTCTTCGCTCTTGGCCGAAGTGATGGCCTGGGCAATCACCTGGACAGCGGAGTAGGACGGGAACACGAACGGACCGCTCGGGTCTTCTTTCTTGGCCTTGAACGCGTCAGTCAGGGCAACGTTGGCCGGATCCTGGTCGAAGGATTTCGGCAGGGTCACCAGCAGGCCTTCGGAGGATTCCTTGGCGATTTGCGAGATGGAGTCGTTACCCACGCCTTCCGGACCCATGAACTTGGCCTTCAGGCCTTTTTCCTGGGATTGACGCAGGATCAGGCCCAGCTCCGGGTGGTAGCCGCCGTAGTAGACGAAGTCGACGTTGGCTTGCTTGAGCTTGGCGATCATCGAGGAGAAGTCTTTGTCGCCGGCGTTCACGCCTTCGAAGACGGCCACTTTCACGCCTTTGCCTTCGAGGGTTTTCTTCACGGCGCTGGCGATGCCTTCACCGTACTGCTGCTTGTCGTGCAGGACCGCAACGATCTTCGGCTTGACGTGGTCGGCGATGTAGTTGCCGGCCGCAGGGCCTTGGGCGCTGTCCAGGCCGATGGTGCGGAAGATCATCTTGTAGCCGCGAGCGGTGATGTCCGGGCTGGTAGCCGCCGGGGTAATCATGACCACGCCTTCGTCTTCGTAGATGTCGGAAGCTGGCTGGGTGGAGCTGGAGCACAGGTGGCCGACCACGAACTTGACGCCGTCGTTGACGACTTTGTTCGCGACCGCGACCGCTTGTTTTGGATCACAGGCGTCATCGTATTCGACGGCGACGAGCTGCTTGCCGTCGACGCCGCCCTTGGCGTTGATCTGTTCGATGGCCATTTTCGCGCCACTGAACTGCATGTCGCCGTATTGGGCTACAGGGCCGGTCTTGGGGCCGGCGATGCCGATCTTGATGGTGTCGGCGGCAAACGAATGGCTGGCAACCCCGGCCAGAACCATAGCGGCAAACAGTTTGGAAATCTGCTTAGTAGCCTTAGTCATAGTGCTCCACTCATGCTGTTGTAGTTTTTATAGTCCTGGCGCCGTAGCAGCAGAACCGGGTCAGATATCTTGGATACCCTCGCGGAAAATGCCCCCGGCAACTGTACCGGTACAGTGTAGAGCGCCCATTGTTGGCAAGGGAAGCTGGCGCTTGGGGGCAAAACCTGGGGGTGTCGCTTAATTGAAAGAAAAAGACAGAATAGCGGCGGGGGTTGTCCGGTCGTTTCGGCAATCCTTGGCTTTCCTGCGCTTTTCAATCGGTACTGCAATTTGCTACCGGGTTTTTCTGCCAGACCACCGACGTTATCATTCGCGCCGATTTCTTTTCCGGACAGGTCCCATGAATCAAGAACCTAGCACCCTCTATGCCAAGCTGCTTGGAGAAACCGCATCCATCACCTGGAAAGAGCTGGAGCCGTTCTTTGCCAAGGGTGCCCTATTGTGGGTCGATCCGGCACTGGATTTGATCGCCGCGGCCGAGGCCGTCGCCCGGGACGAAGGTACCAAAGTCGCCGCCTGGCTGGCCGCCGACCAGCTCGCCAAGCTGTCTGAAACGCGGGCGCTGGATTTTCTGGCGCGCGATCCGCAGCTTTGGGCTGTGGTGGTTTCGCCGTGGATTATGGTCCAGGAAAGGGCGTCGAATTGATTGATGCACCAAATTGGTTCGTGTTTTTGTGTTTGAAAAAGTGTGTAGGTGAGTAGCGTGATAGCACCCTGCCGTGGCGAAACGCCACAAGGCAGGGTGACGTATACGTAACGGGAACAGTTCATGGAGCAGCCTTTGGGCTGCTCAATTGTTTCTGGATGTTGTTCCGGTGGTGAGTCAAGAGCGCTATCGCGAGCAAGCTCGCTCCCACAGTGGGTCTGTGTACACAAAACCCTGTGGGAGCGAGCTTGCTCGCGATTGGGGGCAACACGGTGCTGCGCCGGCCTCAGTAAGTCCTGCCAGTATGGTTATTCAGAGAAATGACCTTGGTCTTGCCAATGCGGTGACGGTAGATCTCGCGCAGGTACTTGATGGATTTCTTCACGCAGTCGCGGGACAGGCGGATGTCGTTGATCGAGACGAACTTGTCCTTGTCATTGATCAGCTCGCGGTACTTCTTCTCGTACATCGGCTTGATCGCGTACCAGTTGGTGTCGAGGATCTTCGCCGGGTTTTCGAACTCGTTGAGCAGGTCGTCGATGCGTGCTTCGTCGAAGTCTTCATTGATGATGAAGTCCAGGATCGAGTTGTCCAGGGTGTCGTCGAAACGGTACGGGGTGCGGGCGAAGCAGCGTTTGATGAAGGCCACGATCAAGGTCAGGAAATCATCCGACAGGCACGGGCTCTTGGCGATCAGGGTGGTCAGCGACAGGTTCGCCGAGGCGCCGATCACCAGCGCGTAACGCTTGAGCGTGGTGTTGGGGAACAGGCTGTTGAGGTGGGTCTTGAGCCGGTTCAGGTCCATGTAGGACAGCTTATAGTCCTTGGGCAAGGAGACGATGGACACCACCGACGAGCAGTTCTTGAAGAAGTGCAGGTCATGCAGGGCCGCGGCGTCGTAGCCGGAATTCTTGTATTGCTCCAGCGAGGCACGGTAGCGCTTGGATTCGATCGGCAACAGGCTGATGCCTTCGATGGCCTGGGTGACTTTGTTGAAGTGCGGCAGGTCGATGGAGCGGAAGAACAGGTCGTCGATGTTCAGGCGCGGCGGCTCTTTCTCGAACACCTTGAACTTGTCGCCGCTCGGTGCCGGGGTTTCCGGGACGACAGACTCGGCGTAGGCGATTGCCACCGGGCCGGCCAGGCTCATGAACAGGTCGTTGGCGTCCAGGCGAATGGTTTCGCCGATGTCGATGCCGGCACGGCGGAAGTAATTCTGGTCGTAGTCGGTGGTGACGGCCTGGGCCGTCAGGATGTTGAAGATCTGCTGGGAGATGTACTGGTTGGCGTGCTTCTCCATGGCATTGACATCGATGTTCTGGATGTTGCCGTCATCGCTTTCTTCGGCGTAGCGCATGATGTCGTTGGAGATCAGCATCATCGCGTTCCATGGACGGATACGGCCCATCACGCTGGCTTCGCTGCTGTCTTCATTGGCGAAGTTGTACGAGAAATCCCATTCTTCCGACAGGTACTTGCACAGCAGGCGTCCGGCGTTGATGTGCAAGGCTTCGGACATTTCGCTGCGGTGGTCGGAAATGTTCGGCAGCACGCAGATGCCGCTGGTGAAGATCGGCTCGAAGACGAAGGAATGGCCGCTCTTGCTGTCGTGTTCGTCCATCGGCTTGGTGTCGAACGTCTTGTTCATGTACGAGTACTGCTGGGCCAGGCCGAACTCCGAAGCCATGCCCGAACCGGTACCGCCGCCGGCGCTGAAGATCGAGAAGTACAGGCGCGACTGGTTGGCCTTGATGCCGCAGCTGTCGATCAGGTACGAGTGGATCATTTTCCAGTCGGGGCTGGAGAAGCGCTGGGTGTCCTTGTTCAGGATGATCTTGGCCAGGTACTGGCCGAGGATCGGCGCGTTACCGGCGCCACCGGCTGGACTTCCGACAGGTCCATGATTTTCATCTTGCTGTAGTCGCGCAAGAAGCCGCTTTTTTCACCCTTGCGCGAGAAGCGGATGCGCCCGGCGATGTCCTTGTCCAGGTCGCCGAGCATCACCAGCGGCTCCACCAGGAACACCGGCTTGCTGGCCTTGCTGGTGCCCAGGCGCAGGTTGTTGCGGATCCATTGTGCGGGGCTGTAGCCCTTGTCGCTGTAGCCTTTGTCTTCGGCGTTGAATTCGTTGAGGTAGAACTTGCGAGCGTTGTACACCAGCTCGGCCACGTCCAGGGCAATGTTGGAGCCGCAGCGACCCAGACCGATCAGGCACACCGACGGGAACTCCTGTTGCGCGCGGTCGTATTCGTCGTCCACCAGGTGCGGCGGACGCGGGAACACGGTGTCACGCAGGCCGTCGAGGTTATCGAGGATACGGTCGGTGTTGGTTTCGGTGAAATACAGATATTGCTGGGTCGACAGAGGGCGCGGGGGGCTCGACGGCTTCGAGGCTTCCGGGCCGTTGGCGGCGGGGCTCAAGGTCAGATCGGATACCGCAGTGGCTGTTTTTTTTGAGGTCATTGTGCGCCATGTGCCTGAACGGGTGGCTCGACGAATGCGTCATCGAACGCTCACGGATGGGAATTCGCGCCTGGATAAACGCGAAAATCGATCCGAGCGGCCAGGGCTGCGGCCTGAGCAGCGCTCGGGATATTCTTTTTCTTGATCACGTTGGATCGGCCACCGGACTTCGATCTTTAACCAGCAAAAGGCAAAAGGGTGGCAATTGTTACAGGAGCTTGATTGGCATCAAGAAATACGCCGCGTCCCATGGGGGGGTATCAGTCTTGCGAATGATTGGAGACAGCGCCCGTAGCGCTGTCTAGATTGCATATCCAGGCCACGGACCGTTGGCCCATAACAATAAAAGAGACGGACCCATGCAGAACTCGACCCAAGCGGCGAATGCCTGGCGCATTCTGTTCCTGTTGTTCCTGGCCAACCTGTTCAATTTCTTTGACCGCACCATTCCGGCGATCATCATCGAGCCGATCCGCATGGAATGGAGCCTCAGTGACTTCCAGATCGGCATCATCGGCACCGCCTTCACCATCGTCTACGCCATTGCCGGCTTGCCGTTGGGGCGCATGGCCGATACCGGTTCGCGCAGCAAGCTGATGGGCTGGGGCCTGGCGGCCTGGAGCGGACTGACGGCGGTGAACGGCCTGGTAGGCAGTTTCTGGGCGTTCCTGGTGGTGCGCATGGGCATCGGCATCGGCGAGGCCAGCTACGCGCCAGCCGCCAACTCACTGATTGGCGATCTGTTCCCGGCCCACCGCCGGGCTCGGGCGATGGGCATCTTCATGCTCGGCCTGCCCCTGGGCCTGCTGTTGGCGTTTTTCACCATTGGCGCGATGGTCAAGGCGTTCGACAGCTGGCGTGCGCCGTTCTTCATCGCGGCGGTACCGGGGCTGGTGCTGGCGGTGTTCATGTTTTTCATCAAGGAGCCCAAGCGCGGTGCGGCGGAAACCGTGCAGGTCTCCCAGGAAAAGATCGACAAGCCGGTGCGCCGGGTGCTGGCGATTCCCACCTTCCTGTGGCTGGTGCTGGCGGGGCTGTGCTTCAACTTCGCCACCTATGCCTGCAACTCCTTCCTGGTGCCAATGCTGCAACGTTATTTCCTGATGCCGCTGCACGAGGCGGCCGTGGCCACTGGCATCATGGTGGGCGTGACGGGGTTGTTCGGGCTTACCCTGGGCGGCTGGGTCGCGGACAAGATTCATCAACGCGTGCCCAACGGCCGCCTGCTGTTTGCAGCGTTCAGCCTGGCGATTTCGACGGTTACCACGGCGTGGGCGCTGCATGCCGGGCGCATTGAAATCGGCGTGTTCGTGGCGGTGTTCAGCGTGGGTTGGCTGTTTGCCTATAACTTTTACACCTGCGTCTACACCGCGATCCAGGACGTGGTGGAGCCGCGCCTGCGCGCCACGGCGATGGCGTTGTACTTTGCCGGGCTGTATTTGCTCGGCGGCGGCCTGGGGCCGGTGGTGGTGGGCGGCTTGTCCGACTACTTCGCCCGCATGGCCATGGCCACCGCGGGTGTCGACCAGATGACCGAAGCATTCAAGGCCATCGGCCTGCATGACGCGATGTACCTGATCCCGGTGGCGCTGCTCTTGACCATGCTGTTTTTGTTCCTGGCGTCACGCTGCTTCGTGCGCGATGCCAAGCGGATGAAGGATGGGATGAGCGTGGTGGCGGAGCCGGGGGGGGTGGCAGCGACGGCTTGATAGTATTTGTGCGAGCAAAGCTTGTGTGGGAGCAAGGCTTGCCCGCGATGAAGGCGATGCGGTCTTTCAAAAAACCGAGGTGCTTGTTTCGCGAGCAAGCTTTGCTCCCACAATCCTTCTTCACCGATACAGGTTACCCAACCTTCTCATCCCGCCCACGCAGCAAGCGATTGGGCATCGCCACCGCGGCCGCCAGCCCCAACAGCGATACCGCCGCGCTGATCAACAGCAAATGCCGGAATGTCGCCTGCAATGCCTGGCGCAAGGCGTTCCGGGCCTCGCCTGGGGCGGCGTTGAGGCCGTCCAGCAAGACGTTGCCGGCATGTCCTTCACCGATCAGCGACGCACCGGCGAGTTGGGCCAGACTTGAGTCCTGTAGCAAAGCCAGCAGCAAGGCCGACATCAACGCCACGCCCACCGCGCCGCCGAGGGAGCGGAACAGGTTGGTGGTGCTGGTGGCGACGCCGATGTCCTGTTGGTGGACGGCATTCTGTGAACCCACCAGTGACGTGGGGAACTGCATGCCGGAGGCGATGCCACTGAGCAGCATGAACAGGCTGCTCAGCCAGAGCGCGTCAGGCGCAGTGAAGGCCATGCCGAGGATGGCGAAGGGGAAGAGCAGTGCGCCGCTGAGGATCATCGGTTTGTAGCGCCCCGTGACCGAGGTCCGGCGGCCGGCGATATACGCGCCGAGCGGCAGCCCTATGGCCAGCGGCAGCAAGTGCAACGCCGCACTGTCGGCACCGGCGCCGGTCACGCTCTGGAAGCGCAACGGCACCAGCACCGTCAGGGAAATCGCCTGGAAACTGGTGAAGAACACCGTGCACCAGCACAGCACCGCGCTGCGGTTGGCGAACAGGTGCATCGGCAGCAACGGTTCTCGCGCCCGGCGCTCGTACCAGGCGAACGCCCCCAGGGCTATCCCCGCGCAACCCAGTAATCCGAGCACTTCACGGCTGTGCCAGGCATGGCCCTGGCCGACCTCGGTGATCCCCAGCAGCAACGTCGTCAGGCCAATGATCAGCAACACGGTGCCCAGGTAATCGATGATCGGCGTGCGTTGCGGTACGGGCAGCCCCACCAGGGTGCGGCGGGCCACCCACCAGGCCGTGAGGCCCAGCGGCAGGTTGATCCAGAACACCCAGCGCCACGACAAGTATTCGGTCATGTAGCCACCGAGTACCGGCCCGGCCACGCTGGCCACCGCGTACATGCTGCTGAAATACCCTTGGTAGCGACCCCGCTCGCGGGGCGGGATGATGTCGCCGATGATCGCCTGGCTCACCGAAATCATCCCGCCGGCACCGATGCCCTGGACGATCCGCGCCAGCACCAGTTGCTCCATGTTTTGCGCCAGGCCACAGAACAGCGAGGCCAGGGTGAACAGGCCCATGCCGAACAGCATCAACGGCCGACGTCCGTAGAGGTCACCGAGCTTGCCGTAGATGGGCACCGCCACGGTCATGGCGACCATGTAGCCGGAAATCACCCAGGCCAGCAGGCTGACGTCGGCAAATTGTGCGGAGATGGCCGGCATCGAGACGGCGACGATGGTCTGGTCCAGGGCACCCAGGAAAATCGCCAGCATCAGGGCCACCAGCACGCTGCGGATGGCCGGTTTCGGAGCTTGGGGTGTATTGAGCTGAGTCACGGCAGAACCTGCGGGCATTGCGTCGAAGAGGCGAATGGGACGAAGCCCGCAGTTTAAGTCGGTAGGCGGCTATTCGATAGCCTCATAAGGAAGTCCGACGTAATTTTCCGCAATGGTTTTTCGGCCGGCCTCGGAGTCGAGGAAGTATTCGAGCTCGGCTTCGCTGATGCGCTGGTTGAAGGCATCGTCGTCGAAGCGGTGCAGCATCGAAGTCATCCACCACGAGAACCGTTCGGCTTTCCAGACGCGCCGCAGGCAGATGGCCGAATATTGCTCCAGCAAGTCCACACGGCCGTCGCGATAGACCTTGAGCAGGATGTTGAACAACGTGCTGACATCGCTGGCGGCCAGGTTCAGCCCCTTGGCCCCGGTCGGCGGGACGATGTGGGCCGCGTCGCCCACCAGGAACATCCGCCCGTACTGCATCGGCTCGACCACGAAGCTGCGCAGCGGCGCGATGCTTTTCTCGATGGACGGGCCGGTCACCAAGGCTTCGGCCAGGTCGGTGGGCAGGCGGTTTTTCAGTTCATGCCAGAAACGCTCGTCCGGCCAGTCGGCCACTTGCTCCTCGGCGGGGACTTGCAGGTAGTAACGGGTGCGGGTCTTGGAGCGCATGCTGCACAGGGCAAAGCCGCGGGCGTGCCGAGCGTAGACCAACTCTTCGTGAACCGGCGGGGTGTCGGCCAGCACGCCGAGCCAGCCAAACGGGTAGACACGCTCGAAAACCTTGAGTTTTTCCGCCGGAATGGACTGTCGCGCCACGCCGTGGAAACCGTCGCAACCGGCAATGTAGTCGCAGTCCAGGCGCAAGGTTTGCCCTTCATGTTCGAAGGTCACGAAAGGGTGCTCGGTTTGCATGTCGTGGGGCTGGGCGTTGCTGGCCTGGTACAACGTGCGGGCGCCGGCGGCTTCGCGGGCGGCCATCAGGTCACGGGTCACTTCGGTCTGGCCATAGACCATGACGTTTTTACCGTCAGTCAGGCCCTTGAGGTCGATGTGCACCCGCCGGTCGTTGAGCACCAGTTCAAAGCCGTCGTGGGGCAGCCCTTCGGCGTCCATGCGTTGGCCGACGCCAGCCTGGCGCAGCAGTTCGACCATGCCTTGCTCCAGCACTCCGGCGCGGATGCGGCCCAATACATAGTCCGGGGTCTGGCGTTCGAGGATGACAGCGTCGATGCCGGCGTTGTGCAGCAGCTGGCCGAGCAGGAGGCCAGAGGGGCCGGCGCCGATAATAGCGACTTGGGTCTTGAGGGTTTTCATTGTTCTTATGACTCGCACGAAGCACGCGACCAGGGTCGGTGTTGATTATTAGAAATCGAGTGCCTACATTTTTCGCTTGCGGACCTGTCAGTTGAAGGGGAAAACTGAGCCGATACCTGTACTTTCTGCCAATTGGTGCGATTATCGCCCGCAACCCCAGGCCCGGATCCACGTTATGAAAAAACCTGATCTGCCTTCGATCCCGGTGTTCAAGCTCTACGGTGAGAGCCAGGAATGGCCGACCCCGGACCTGCTGCACTGCGAAACCATCTCCAAGCGCAGCCGCGAGCATCACTGGGAAATCAAACCCCATCGGCACGCCGATCTGTGCCAGTTGCTGTTTGTCTTCAAGGGCCAGGCGGAACTGGAAATCGAAGGCCGGCGCACGCAGCTCACCGAGCCGGCCGTGCAGATCCTGCCGCCGCTGTCGGTCCATGGCTTTCGTTTTTCCGAGGATGTGGAAGGTTACGTGGTGACCCTGGCGGCGCCGCTGGTCACGCACCTGCAAGCGCAACTGGGGCATTCGGTCAATGTGCTGGCCCAGGCCGAAAGCTACCCCGCCCTCGAGAATGCCGAGTATCTCAACAGCCTGTTCAGCGCCCTGCAGAATGAATACATGGGGCACCAGCCAGCTCGGGAAATGCTGATGCATGCGCTGGTCAGCGTGATCATGGTCTGGGTCAGCCGCCAGGTGATGCAGCGACACACCCAGGCCCAGCGCCCGCAACGGGCCCGGGAATACCTCAACGGGTTCATTCAGTTGGTGGAAGAAACCTATCGCGAGCACGTCAAGGTCGAAGACCTGGCCCACCGCCTGGGCATTTCCGTGTCGCACCTCAACGGCACCTGTCGGGAACTGGCGGGGCAACCGGCGTTGCAGATCATGCATGAGCGCCAGTTGTTGGAAGCCAAGCGCCTGCTGACCTACACCGGCATGACCATCTACGAGATCTCCGAACTGCTCGGGTTTTCCGACCCGACCAACTTCACCCGGCTGTTCCGCCGGCGCGTCGGCATCTCGCCCAAGGCGTTCCGGGACCGGCTCAAGACCGATCAGCAGGACGACTGACCACGCCTCAGCGCAGGGCGTTCAGGGTTGCGCTGTGGGGGATGCAGCGTTCGAAGTTGCAGCTGGCGTATTCACGGGGCAGTTGCCTGGCCTGCTCGACCCGGTAGGCCGCAGTGCCATACAGCGCAAGCGTGGCGGCGCAGGTGACGAAAATAGCGAGGCGTCTTCTTGTTTTGATGTTCATGGCGGTGACCTCTGAACGAATACCCGGGGGTACTACTTTCAGCATAGGTCAGCCGTGGCAGGTTGCCAGTCAGGCGGTGAGGGTGTTTAACCCACTATTCAGAACATTGATAACCCTTGTGGGAGCGAGCTTGCTCGCGATGAGGGTGGGCCAGTCACTATGTGTTTCGACTGAGCTACCGCTATCGCGAGCAAGCTCGCTCCCACAGGGGATTGGGGTGATCTTTTAGCCGGGTTATGCCAGGTGTTCCGGCTTCATCGGATCGCCCGGCTTGACGTCCAGTTGCTGGCGCACGTCTTCGAACATTTTGTCGTAGTACTCGTGCATCGAGCCGATGCTGGCGGTCTTGGGTAGGCCGTATTTCTGGGCGATGCGCGTGGCGTGGCGGGCGAAGTCGAAGGCCTGGTCCTTGGCCAGGAAGAAGGTCTCGTCCAGGGACTTTTCCTCCACCGTGCCATGCACCCGGAACGACATGCCGGTGCCTTCCTTGGGGTCCTGCGCAACCTCGTAGTCGATGCACAGGTTGTAGCTGAAGTCATCCTTGTTCAGCGCGTGGCGTTCCATGTGCAGGTGACCGGGTTCGAACATGGCCATAAACGACTCTCCTCGAGGGCGTGGGTGTAGGGCAGACCCCGGATCCGCCCCGCAAGTTTCCTGTCATCGATAAGCGATGCCAGGTGTCGACGTGCTGATGCGGGTGCCGGCCTGACCCTGGACGATAGCATCGATGTCCGACAGCGACCCGATCACCGCGACCTTGCCCGTGTTGCGCGCGAACTCGCAGGCTGCTTGCACCTTCGGCCCCATGGAGCCGGCGGCGAAGCCGAGCTTTTCCATTTCGTCGGGGTGGGCCTGGACGATGGCTTTCTGGGTCGGCTTGCCGAAGTCGACGAACGCGGCGTTGACGTCGGTGGCGATCACCAGCAGATCGCTTTCCAGCTGTTCGGCCAGCAGCGCCGAGCACAGATCCTTGTCGATCACCGCTTCCACGCCCTGCAGCTTGCCGTCGGCGTCGTACATCGTCGGAATGCCGCCACCGCCGGCGCAGATCACGATGCTGCCTTTTTCCAGCAGCCACTTGATCGGACGGATCTCAAAGATGCGCTTGGGCCGTGGGCTGGCCACCACCCGGCGGAACTTGTCGCCGTCCGGGGCGATGGTCCAGCCTTTTTCAGCCGCCAGCTTCTGCGCCTCTTGCTGGCTGTAGACCGGGCCGATGGGCTTGGTGGGGTTCTGGAAGGCCGGGTCGTTGCCATCCACTTCGACCTGGGTCAGCAGCGTGGCGAAGGGGACTTCGAAGTCCAGCAGATTGCCCAGTTCCTGTTCGATGATGTAGCCGATCATGCCTTCGGTTTCGGCGCCGAGCACGTCCAGTGGATATGGCGTGACCGCGGTGTAGGCCGCCGCCTGCAACGACAGCAGGCCGACCTGCGGGCCGTTGCCGTGGGCGATGACCAGTTGGTTGCCGGGGTGGATCTTGGCGATCTGTCCGGTCGCGGTGCGGATGTTGCTGCGTTGATTGGCAGCGGTCAGGGGTTCACCCCGACGCAGGAGGGCGTTACCGCCCAGGGCAACGACGATGCGCATGATGCTGTCCTTCAAAAAAATGGACGAACAACGCGGTCCCACAAGGGAACTGTGTTGGTTTCAGATATCCGCCAACGCCGACACCAGGATCGCCTTGATGGTGTGCATGCGATTCTCCGCCTGCTCGAACGCGATGTTGGCCGGGGACTCGAACACCTCTTCGGTCACTTCCACGCCGTTGGCCAGGTTCGGATAGCGGGCGGCGATGTCCTTGCCGACCTTGGTTTCACTGTTGTGGAACGCCGGCAGGCAATGCATGAATTTCACCCGCGGGTTGCCCGAAGCTTTCATCATTTGCGCGTTGACCTGGTAGGGCAGCAATTGCTCGATGCGTTCGTCCCAGGCTTCCACCGGTTCGCCCATGGACACCCAGATATCGGTGTGGATGAAGTCCACGCCCTTGACCGCTTCTTTCGGATCTTCGGTGATGGTGATGCGCCCGCCACTTTCGGCGGCGAAGGCCTGGCACTGGTCGATGAAATCCTGATGCGGCCACAGGGCTTTCGGCGCGCCGATGCGCACGTCCATGCCCAGTTTGGCGCCGATCATCAGCAGCGAATTGCCCATGTTGTAGCGGGCATCGCCCAGGTACGCGTAGCTGATGTCATGCAACGGCTTGTCGCTGTGCTCGCGCATGGTCAGGGTGTCGGCGATCATCTGGGTGGGGTGGAATTCGGCGGTCAGGCCGTTGAACACCGGCACTCCGGCGAACTTGGCCAGCTCCTCGACGATCTCCTGTTCGAAGCCCCGGTACTCGATGGCGTCGAACATCCGCCCCAGGACCCGGGCGGTGTCTTTCATGCTTTCCTTGTGGCCGATCTGCGACGACACCGGGTCGATGTAGGTGACGTGGGCGCCCTGGTCGTGGGCCGCGACCTCGAAGGCGCAGCGGGTGCGGGTCGAGGTCTTCTCGAAGATCAGCGCGATGTTCTTGCCCTTGAGGTGCGGTTGTTCGGTGCCGGTGTACTTGGCACGCTTGAGGTCGCGGGACAGGTCCAGCAGGTAGTGCAGCTCGCGGTGGGTGTGGTGCATCAAGCTCAGCAGGCTGCGGTTGCGCATGTTGAAAGCCATGATATGGATCTCCTTGGGTTTCGGTTATCCCCTGGGCGGATATCGGCTCGATACCGGCCCAGGCTCAAAGGTCAGTAGTCGATCGGGTCGCGGATGATCGGGCAGGTCATGCAGTGGCCACCGCCGCGGCCGCGGCCCAGCTCGCTGGCGCTGATGGTGATGACTTCCACCCCGGCCTTGCGCAGCAGCGTGTTGGTGTAGGTGTTGCGGTCGTAGCCAATCACCACGCCCGGTTCCATGGCCACCACGTTGTTGCCGTCGTCCCATTGCTCGCGTTCGGCGGCGAAGCTGTTGCCGCCGGTCTCCACCACCCGCAGCGCTGGCAGCTTGAGGGCCGCGGCCACGGTGTCGAGGAAGCTGCCTTCCTCGCGGCGTACGTCGATGCCGCCGGGCTTGCTCTCGTCTGGACGCAAGGAGAAAGCAACGATCTGGCCCACCACTTCCGGGAAAACCGTGACCAGGTCGCGGTCGCAGAAGCTGAAGACGGTGTCCAGGTGCATGGCGGCGCGGGATCTCGGCAAGCCGGCGACGATCACCCGCTCCACGGCCTTGTGCTTGAACAGGTTCAGCGCCAGTTGGCCGATGGCCTGACGGGACGAGCGCTCACCCATGCCGATCAGCACCACGCCGTTGCCGATGGGCATCACGTCGCCGCCCTCGAGGGTGGCGTTGCCATGCTCCTGGTCCGGGTCGCCGTACCAGATCTGAAAGTCAGCCTGGGTAAACTCGGGGTGGAATTTATAGATGGCGCTGGCGAGCAGGGTTTCCTGGCGCCGCGCCGGCCAGTACATCGGGTTCAGGGTCACGCCGCCGTAGATCCAGCACGTGGTGTCGCGGGTGAACTGGGTATTGGGCAGCGGCGGCAGGATGAAGCTGGAATGCCCGAGGAAGTCGCGGAACATCTGGATGGTCTTGCCACCGAAGCTGTCCGGCAGGTCGTCGGCCGAGACGCCGCCAATCAGGAACTCGGCGATATGGCGCGGCTCCAGGCTGCGCAGCCAGGAACCGACTTCGTTCACCAGGCCCAGGCCCACCGAGTTGGCGGTGATCTTGCGCTGCAGGATCCAGTCCAGGGCTTCGGGGATGGCGACGATGTCGGTCAACAGATTGTGCATCTCGAGCACGTCGATGCCACGCTCGCGCATCTTGGTGACGAAGTCGAAATGATCGCGCTTGGCCTGGTTGACCCAGATCACGTCGTCGAACAGCAGCTCATCGCAGTTGTTCGGGGTCAAGCGTTGATGGGCCAGGCCTGGGGAGCACACCATGACTTTACGTAATTTACCGGCTTCGGAGTGAACGCCGTACTTCACTTTTTCCGTGGTCATTACAAATCCTCCAGTTAAACAATCAGCCAACTACAAGGTCAGGAAGCCGTCGTAGAGCCCATAGGCCGCCACCAGGGCGCCTGCGATCACTGCGGCGAAAATCAGCTTCTCGATAGAGGTGAAAACCGGTTTGCCCAACTCGCGCTTGGCCTTGGCGAACAGAATCGCGCCGGGGGCATAGAGCAGGGCGGAGAGCAGCAGGTACTTGATCCCGCCGGCATACAGCAGCCACACCGCGTAGATCAGGGCGATGGCGCCGATGACCAGGTCCTTGCGCCGCTCGACCGCGAAGCCTTCGTAGGTCTCGCCGCGCACCGCCAGCAGCACGGCGTAGGCCGCCGACCACAGGTACGGCACCAGGATCATCGAGGTGGCGAGGTAGATCAGTGACAGGTAAGTGCTGGCCGAGAACAGGGTGATGACCAAAAACAGCTGAACCATCGCGTTGGTCAGCCACAGGGCATTGGCTGGTACGTGATTGGCGTTCTCCCGGCGCAGGAACTCGGGCATGGTGTGGTCTTTGGCGGCGGCGAACATGATCTCGGCGCACAGCAGCACCCAGGACAGCAGGGCGCCGAGCAGCGAGATGATCAAGCCGACGCTGATCAGCACCGCGCCCCAATGGCCCACCACGTGTTCCAGCACGGCGGCCATCGACGGGTTCTGCAGCTTGGCCAGTTCAGGTTGGGTCATGATGCCCAGCGACAGCACGTTGACCAGCACCAGGAACAGCAGCACGGTGATGAAACCGATGACTGTGGCCTTGCCGACGTCGGAGCGTTTCTCGGCCCGTGCCGAGAAGATACTGGCGCCCTCGATGCCGATGAACACCCACACGGTGACCAGCATCATGTTGCGCACCTGGTTCATCACGCTGCCCAGGTCCGGGTTTTTCACGCCCCAGATGTCGGCGGTGAAGATGTCGAGTCTGAAGGCGAACACTGCGATCAACACGAACAGTAGCAACGGCACGACCTTGGCAATGGTGGTCACCAGGTTGATGAACGCCGCCTCCTTGATGCCGCGCAGCACCAGGAAATGCACCGCCCACAGCAATACCGAGGCGCCGATCACCGCGGCAACGGTGTTGCCTTCACCGAAAATCGGGAAGAAGTAGCCCAGGGTACTGAACAGCAGTACGAAGTAGCCGACGTTGCCCAGCCAGGCGCTGATCCAGTAGCCCCAGGCCGACGAGAAACCCATGTAGTCGCCGAACCCGGCCTTGGCGTAGACATACACGCCGCCATCCAGGTCGGGCTTGCGATTGGCCAGGGTCTGGAACACGAACGCCAGGGTCAGCATGCCGATAGCGGTAATCGCCCAGCCAATCAGCACCGCACCGACGTCGGCGCTGGCGGCCATGTTTTGTGGCAGGGAAAAGATCCCGCCGCCGATCATGGAGCCGACAACCAGTGCAACTAGCGCACCCAATCGAAGTTTTCCGGGGGTATCAGACATTTACGAGACTCCAATGCAGGAGAAGAGAGTCAACAGACTAAGTCGATTTGAAAGTTAAATAGCTGATCTGGATCAGTACATGACAACATTACGTTGTTAATGAAGGAGTTAAATGCTTTCCTTCACGTCCATAAATTGGCGGGAGCCCCATTCTATAGGCTCTGGAAGGCGAGGCGAGACGGAACCTGTCCCCGTAGGACTATTCAAGCTAGTTGATTTCCACTGGATCGCAACTATTTTGAAGGTGGCTTTTCTGGCAAAAAATAATCGGCTGTCTTGGTCTTTCTTATTGCTGTTCTGGACAATACTCGAGGTAATAATCCCTTGGGTTTTACGCGCATGACGTTATTCAAGAACGTTATGTCGCATTATTTACTTAATGAGCGAGAAAGATGCCGCAGCCGATTGAAAAGTTACGACTCGGTGCGCTGGTGGCGCTGGTGGTGGGATCGATGATCGGTGGCGGGATCTTTTCCCTGCCACAAAACATGGCGGCCCGGGCGGACGTTGGAGCGGTGCTGATCGGTTGGGCGATCACCGCCGTCGGCATGCTGACCCTCGCTTTTGTCTTTCAGACCCTGGCCAATCGCAAGCCCGAGCTGGACTCGGGGGTCTATGCCTATGCCAAGGCCGGTTTCGGCGACTACATGGGCTTCTCTTCCGCGTGGGGCTACTGGATCAGTGCCTGGATGGGCAACGTCGGTTACTTCGTGTTGCTGTTCAGCACCCTGGGGTATTTTTTCCCGGTGTTCGGCGAGGGCAACACGCCAGTGGCCATTGCCTGTGCATCGTTGCTGCTGTGGGCGGTGCATTTCCTGGTATTGCGCGGCATCAAGGAGGCGGCGTTCATCAACCTGGTGACCACCATCGCCAAAGTGGTGCCGCTGGTGATGTTCATTGTCATTGCCGCGGTGGCGTTCAAAGTCGAGGTGTTCACCCGGGACATCTGGGGCGAGATGAACCCGGACCTGGGCAGCGTGATGGACCAGGTGCGCCATATGATGCTGGTCACGGTGTTCGTGTTCATTGGCATCGAAGGCGCCAGTGTCTATTCGGCGCGGGCGGAAAAACGCGCGGATGTCGGGCGTGCGACGGTGATCGGTTTCCTGGGGGTCCTGGCGCTGCTGGTGCTGGTGAACGTGTTGTCCCTGGGGATCATGAGCCAGCCTGCCCTGGCGCAACTGCAGAACCCGTCCCTGGCCGGCGTGCTGGAACATATCGTCGGGCCTTGGGGCGCGTTGTTGATCAGCCTCGGCCTGGCGGTGTCGTTGTTGGGTGCGCTGTTGTCATGGGCGCTGTTATGCGCCGAAATTCTCTATGCCACCGCCAGGGACAAGACGATGCCGGCGTTCCTGACCAAGGAAAACGCCAACCGTGCGCCGGTCAACGCGTTATGGCTGACCAATGGCATGATCCAGTTGTTTTTGCTGATTACCCTGTTTTCCGCAGGCACCTATACCAGCCTGATCTACCTCGCCTCATCGATGATCCTGGTGCCGTACCTGTGGTCGGCAGCCTATGCGGTGTTGCTTTGCGCACGAGGCGAAACCTATGGGCAAGCCTCGGCCCGGCGCATGAAGGACCTGTGCATTGGCGGCGTTGCGCTGTGTTACGCGGTGTGGCTGCTGTATGCCGGTGGCGTGAAATACCTGCTGCTGTCGGCGTTGTTGTACGCGCCGGGGGTGATCCTGTTTGCCCAGGCCAAGCGCGAGCAGCGCCTCCCCTTGTTCACCCCTGTGGAGAAAGGCGTCTTTGCCTGTGTGATGGCGGGGGCGGGGGTGGCGGCTTATGGGTTGTACGTTGGCGTGCTGGTGTTGTAAGGCTCGTGCGGTTCCCGTGGCGAGGGAGCTTGCTCCCGCTGGGCTGCTCAGCAGCCCCCAAAAAAACAGGGCCGCTACGCGCCCCAGCGGGAGCAAGCTCCCTCGCCACAGGCCTTCTTCACCACTGCGGCCGATGGGCGCCCAGCTCTGCCGCCGGCAAGGTCCATTGCAGGGGCGTCCCGGTGATTTTCAACGGCACCTGCAAGCGGTGGGCTGGCCCCCATGGCGTTTGTTCGACCACCAGGCCCTGATCGTTATCGTCCTCGGCGCGCAATGGCGTCGGGTCCCCTGGGCCACGCTCGATCAACAGCTTCGCCGTGCGCGCCAGTGACAAGCGAGCCGAGCCGCCGTGACCCCTCTCCAGGCGCCGGGTTAACAACACCAGGGCGCTGGCCGCCAGCAGATAGCCGGTGCCGTGGTCCAGCGCCTGCACCGGCAGCGGTGTCGGTTTGTCGGTGTGTTTCCAACCCATGCCAGCTTCGGCAATGCCGCTGCTCATCTGCACCAGGCTGTCGAAGCCACGCCGGTTCTGCCACGGGCCGCTCCAGCCATAGGCGTTGAGGCTGACGTCGATCAGGTCCGGGACCAGTTGCCGACGCTGTTCGGCGCCATAGCCCAGGTGCTCCAGGGCATCGGCACGGTAGCCATGCAGGAGGATGTCGGTGTCCTTGAGCAGCGCCTCGAACACCGCGCGATCATCAGGCCGATGCAAGTCGAGGCGGGCGCAGCGTTTGCCCAGGGTGACTTCCGGGACCGCGCCGGGTTCGTTCCAGGTCGGCGGGTCGATGCGCAGCACGTCGGCCCCCAGGCCCGCGAGGAAGCGGCTGGCGACGGGACCGGCCAGCACGCGGGTCAGGTCCAACACCTTGAGGCCCGCCAGTGGCTGGGTCACGGAGCCGAGCCAGGGCTTGCGCTGCTCGGCAGTCGTTTCACCCAGTTGCACCAGCGGTTCGGCATTCACCGCCATGCCTTGGGGATGGGCCTGCCAGGCCTGCCACGAACGCATCTGGGCGGCGCAACCGCCGGCGTCGACCACGGCCTGTTCCAGCTCGGCCTTGTTCCAACGGACCACCCTCGCCGCCATGTCGGCGCGGTCGGTGCAGGTGCCGAGGACTTTTTCCGCGGCCAGGCGATGATGCGGTGCGTTGGTGTGCAGGCGAATCCAGCCGTCGGCGCTGGCGTAGTCGCCGGCCACCGGGTCCCACATCGGCGGCACGCTCCAGCCGATGGGGCGCAGGGAGGTGGAGAACCAGAACGACGCCAGGCGCCGGTCGACCTCGACGGGCGCCTGGCGTCCGGTTTGCTGGTGAATGAGTGCGACCGCCGCCTGGCCCGCCACGGCGATGCTGGCGCTGGCCAGCTCCGTGACGGCGAAGGCCGAGGGCAGGGCGCCTTCGCCGCTGAAGGTGATTGGGGTCGTGGGCAAGCCGAGTGCGGTTTGCATGGACGTGAGCAGATCTGACATCGAAAGCCCTCCAGTACGAGAGGGCGATCATAGATCAAAAATCCGTTGGGGGCCGCTTCGCGCCCCAGCGGGAGCAAGCTCCCTCGCCACAAGTGCCCTGTGCCTGTTCCGGGCGCGACCAGATCCACAGATTGCCCAGGCCCATGCCCGCGAGTGCCAGGTAAACCGGCCAGCCGTGGTCGAGCATCACCAGCATCAGCCCGGCGCACAGCAGCATGCTGACGGTGGCAGCCACCTTGGCCCGGCGCGGGATGACCTTGCCGTTGCGCCAGTTGTGCAGCATCGGCCCGAACAACCGATGGCTCTCCAGCCAGGCGCTCAGGCGCGGCGAACTGCGGGTCGCGGCCCAGGCGGCCAGCAGGATGAACTCGGTGGTCGGCAGGCCGGGCACGACGATGGCGACCAGGCCGATGGCCAGGCTGGTGTAGGCGAGCAGGGCGAAGAGCAGTTGGGTGAGTTTGGAGGGCGTGCGGCTCATGTACTTCTATCCGACATGCACTTTACCTTGTGGGAGCGAGCTTGCTCGCGATAGCGGTGTATCAGGCGGCCAATAAGGTGGCTGAAAGTCCGCCATCGCGAGCAAGCTCGCTCCCACAGATCAAGCCGGCTCGGCCGCATAAGCCTGTTCCAGTAGCACGGTAAAGCGGTTGAACGCATCCAGCGCGCCTTTATCCGCTTCGGCTTCCTGCTGTTCGGTGAAGGCCAGGCCGTCGAGGGTGCGGGTGAAGGTTTTCCAGCCTTCGGCGCGCCCGCCGGCAGGTTCCGCCAGGTGCCGGGCGCCGAAGGTTTCGCTCAGCCCCAGGCCCACGGCACGCTTGATCAGGAATGCGGCGCCGAGCTTGGACCCTTCGGAGACGAACAGCCAGCCCAGGGCTTCGGCCTGAGTCGGATTGTGCACCGCACCGGCCACCGGCGCGGGGACTTCGGTGTTCAGGTCGGCGAGATCCGCCCTGGCTGCCTCGGCCCGGCAACGGGCCGGCAGGTCGGGAATCAGGGCGGACAGCTTGGCGTCGTTGTACAGCGCCACCAGTTCCGACTGGAACAGGTACTGGGCGACGACGAAACGGGCGAAGCTGGCCTGGGTTTCGAATGGGGCATGGGCCTTGACCAGGGCGTCGAGCTTGCTGTGAGGCTCGTGGGTGATCTGGTTCAGGCGTTGGGAACGTGAAACGGGGCGCAGGGTATTCATGAAAAAAATCCTTTGAGTGAGCACATTGTGGCGAGGGAGCTTGCTCCCGCTCGGTTGCGCAGCGACCGCAAAATCCAGGGGCCGCTTCGCAGCCCAGCGGGAGCAAGCTCCCTCGCCACAGGGGAAATCCTTGGGTCTGGGTCAGATATCCCAGATCAGGTTCACTGCGAAGTTACGCCCGGGCGCGGTCAGGCGATCGAGGTTGGCGGGGCTCAGCACCGCCGCTTCGCCGACGCTGTCGTAGCCGCGCACGTCATCCCACAGCCAGTATTTCTTGTCGGTGAGGTTGTAGAGGCCGCCGCTGACGGTCACGTCGTGGGTCACCTTGTAGAAACCCGTCAGGTCGAGGATGCCGAAGCCTGGTGTCTTGAACTGGCTGCTCACGCCATCGGGCGAGTTGAAGTTGCTGTCGTCGACGCGGTCCTTTTTCTTGACCAGGGTCCAGCTGAGCAAGGTGCCGTAGTGGTCCTGGTCGTAGCCCAGGCCGAACACGCCGGTCAGCGGGTTGACGCTGTTGAGCGGCTCGCCGGTGTCGTTGTTGCGACCGTAGGCATAGGCCACCGAACCTTGGGTGTACAGGCCCTTTGGCGCGCCCAGCACATCCAGCTCAAGGCGTCCCTTGACCTCGGCGCCCTTGATGGTGGCGTGCTTGATATTGTTGCTCTGGAAGGTCAACTGGTTGGCGCCGGGGGTGACGGCGTCTTCGTTGATGAAATCGCGGTACTTGTTGTAGAACACCGCCACATCGAACGAGCCGGAGTCGAAACGCCCACGCAGGCCGGTCTCGTAGCTTTTGCTTTTTTCCGGTTCCAGGTCGGGGTTGGGTTCCACGCTATAGCCGGCGTTGGGGTTGTCGAAACGACCGTACAAGGCCTTGGCGGTCGGGGTGCGGAAACCCTCGGCGTACTGCCCGTACCAGGTGTACTGGTCGGTCAGGGCATAGGTCACGCCGAATTTCGGCGAGACGCGGTGCCAGGTCTTGTTCTTGTCGCTGACTTCACCGCCGCCGGTAGGGTCCACGGTGTTGAGGAATTCCTCGGTCAGGTGCGGCTTGAGCTGGGTGTAGTCGTAGCGCAGGCCGGGCGTGAAGGTCCATTTGTCCCAACTGATCTGGTCCTGGGCGAACAGGGCGTAGCTGTTGATGGTCGGATCGGGGAAGTCACTGGCTTTTGCCAGCGCGTCCCGGGTGCTGATGGCGCCCACCGCAGAGCAACCGACACCCACCGCCAGGCACACGCCATTGCCGCTGCGCGAGCCGGTGACTTTCTGTTGCTTGATCGTGGTGCCGTAGGTCAGCGCGTGGTCGGTGTCGGCGAGGCTGAAGGCCTTGTCCAGTTGTGCATCTAAGACCCACTGCTTTTCTTCGTAGAGGGTATCCCGGGTGCGCAATACCTGGCGGGTGATCGGGAAATAGAACTCGGCGGTGCTCTGGTCGGTCTTGGCGACCTGGTGGTTCAGGCTCCACTTGACGTGGTCGGCCAGCAGGCTGTCGAGGACGAAGCTGTGCTCCAGGCCGAAACGCTCGCGGGTGATGGTGTCGTTGCCGGTGCGCCACTGGTACATGCCGCCGGGCAGTACAAAGTCGGGGATCGCCGGCTGGCCGTTGGCGTAGGGGCCGCCGTAGGCGCTTTTCAGGTCGCTGTCGCGGTCGTCCTTGTATTTCTCGTAGACCAGGCCAAGGCGTGCGTCATCGCTGTAGTTCCAGCCTAACTTGGCCAGCACGTTGTTGGCGCGCACGTCTTCCGGGTTGGCGGCGGTGCGGTCCAGGCCGGTGCCGTTGTGGCTGCCGTAGGATTCGGTTTCGTGACCGTCGCGCTGGCTGTAGTGCAGCAGGCCGTCGAATGGGCCGCTGCGGCCGGCGACGGTGGCAGACTTGAGCCAGCTCTCGTCGGCGGAGCTGTAGCCGGTCTTCAGGCGGGCGCCAACGTCCTGGCCGGGCTTGATGATGTCGTCCGGATCGAGGGTGAAGTAGCTAACGGCACCGCCAATGGCATTGCTGCCGTACAGCACCGAGGCCGGACCGCGGAGGATTTCCACGCGCTTGATGATTTCCGGGTCGACGTAATTGCGCTGGGTCTTGGCGTAGGGGCCGTTGAAGAAACCGCCGGGTACTTCCACGCCGTCGACCTGGGTCAGGATCCGGTTGCCGTCGATGCCGCGAATGTTGTAGCCACTGATGCCGCCGCGCTGGCCCGCACCGCCCACCGACACGCCCGGCTCATAGCGCACCAGGTCCTTGAGGGTATTGACGTTGTTACGGTCCAGTTCCTGGCGGTCATGGACGGTGACCGTGCTGGGTACGCTGGTGATGTCCTGTTCCTGGCGGGTGGCGCTGATGGTCACCTGTTGCAGTTCCATCGCGCTGCCGCTGCTGCGCCTTTCCAGCACGATGCTGTTGTCGCCCAGCTTGCGGTAGCCCAGGTGGGTCCCCAGCAACAGGCGCTCCAGGGCTTTTTCAGGCGGCAGCGAGCCATTCACCCCTGGCGACGCGACGCCTTCGGCCAGCTCCGCCGGCATGCCGACTTGCCAGCCGGTGACCGCGGTGAATGCATTCAAGGCCGAGACCAGTGGCTGCCGGGCGATGGCGAAGGTGTAGTCGCCCATGTTGCGGGCTGGGGGCTGCACGGTGGTGGCAGCCAGGGCGAGCGGCGCGGTGCCGGCCATCAGGATGGCGGCGGTGAGCAGTGACAGCGTGCAAGAGGGGGCAAGAAACCGGCAAGTAAGGCGAGAGGACATCGATAGCGCTCCGTGTCGCATCTGTTATAGGTGCAGATCGCATCGCTGGATGCGAATCAATTGCATTGGCTATAACGAGACGAACCAGCGGAGCCTATCGAGTAAAAATAATTCTCATTTAGTTCAAGATCACCAGCGCCGGGAATTCCTGAAGCCGCGCCGAGGTGATATGGGCCAGGGAGCGGACCACGTCCAGCGGCTGATCGAGGCGGTAATTGCCGGTCACCGCGACATTGGCCAACTGTTCGTTACTGTTGATGATCCAACCGGGGTAGTAGCGGCGCAGCTCGGCCAGTACCTGGCTCAACGGCCGGTTCTCGAACACCAGCCGACCCTGCACCCAGGCCAGGTCGGTGTTGGCATCGAGGCGGGCCGGGCGGTCGAAGCCGTTGGGGCCGATGCGGATGCTCTCCCCAGCCGACAGCCGCACATGGGTGTCGTTGCGATTGGCCCGCAGATCCACATCGCCACGCTGGACCTGGACCTGGGCCACGCCGTCGAGGTAACGCACGGCGAACGTGGTGTCGCTGACGCTGGCGGTGACCGGGCCGGCGTCGATTTCCAGCGGCAGGGTGCGGTTGCCCGGGACCTCGAAGAAGGCCTCGCCCTTGTACAAGCGGGCCACGTACCGATGTTCGTTGAACGTGCTGGAGAACGCCGAGTTGGTGTTGAGCAGGACCTTGGAGCCGTCTTCCAATTGCAGGCGCTGGCGCTCACCGACCACGGTCAGGTGATCGGCCTGCAAGCGCAGGGGCAGGTCGCTGAAGTTGAACAGGCCGAGAAACAACACGGCGGCGGTGGTCAGGGGTTTCCAGTGGGCACGCAGGCGCGACAGCGCGGTGACCTTGGGCGCGGTTTCCAGTCGGCGGGCACTCTCCATCACCTGGGGGCCGTTCCAGATCGCCTGGGCCCGGGCGAAGGCCTCACCGTGACGTGGATCGGCCGCCAGCCAGGCCTGGAACTGCCGCGTCTGCTCCTCGCTGGGGCTGTCCAGCAGGATCAGCCAGTCCAGCGCCTGCTCCATGGCATGGGCGGTTTCCGGCGTCGGCGCAGGAGAAGGGGAGTTGTCCGTCACGGTGGGGTCTCGTTTCTCGGTTCAGCGGCAAGTTACAAGCTTCAAGTTTCAAGTCGCAAGCACAAGTCTGCACACAACTTACAGCTTGAATCTTATAGCTGAAGTTGTCCCACACAGATCGCCATGATCAGTTTCAGTTCCTTTTGCACCGTACTCAGGGACACATCCAGCCGTTCGGCGATTTCCTGGTAGCGGTGGCCATGCAGGCGGCTGAGGATGAAGATCTGTCGTTGTCGCGGGCTCAGGGCCTGCAGGCTGACATTCAGGCGCTCGAGCAGTTGCTGGGCATGGGCGGCGTCCTCGGCACTGCTTTGGGGGGCGACGACGTTTTGGACGACTTCCAGCGGCACGTCATCGAGCAGGGTCCGGGCCTGGATGCGCCGGGCACGCAAATGGTCCAGCGCCAGGTTGCGGGCGGTCTGGAAAACAAAGGGTTCGAGGTGCTCGACCGTGCGCTCGGCCAGTGCACGGGTGACACGCAGGTAGGTTTCCTGAAGCAGGTCTTCGGCGGTACTGGGGTTGCTGACCATGCGCTCGAGGGTGCGCAGCAGCGGCGTGCGCTGGGCGAGGAAGACGTGATGAAAGCGCGATTGACTCACGGTAGGGCCCGATCCGGTTTGAGTTGATGATAATGCTTATCATCTACGTTGCGGGTCAAGCCTTCATTCATTTCACGAATGTGAACCCTTGTGGGAGCGAGCTTGCTCGCGATGATGGCGTGTCAGTCGCCATCGACGTTGGCTGATGCACCGCTATCGCGAGCAAGCTCGCTCCCACAGAAAAGCTCGATACTGCCGTGTCAGTTATTCGGCGTTACACAACGCCAGGCAGTTATCCAGCATGCGGTTGGAGAAACCCCACTCGTTGTCATACCAGGCCAGTACCTTGAGCAGCTTGCCGCTGGCCTTGGTGTGGTTGGCGTCGAAGATCGACGACAGCGGGTTGTGGTTGAAATCGCTGGAGACCAGCGGCAGGGTGTTGTAGCCGAGGATCTTCGAATGCTGGCTGGCCTGGCGCAGCAGTTCGTTGACTTCCTCGGCCGACGCTTCGCGCTTGAGCTGCACGGTGAGGTCCACCAGGGACACGTTGATCACCGGTACGCGCACCGCCATGCCGGTCAGTTTGCCGGCCAGTTCCGGCAGCACCAGGCCCACCGCTTCGGCGGCGCCGGTCTTGCTCGGGATCATGTTCTGGGTGGCCGAGCGAGCGCGGTACGGGTCGGTGTGATAGACGTCGGTCAGGTTCTGGTCGTTGGTGTAGGCATGGATGGTGGTCATCAGGCCGCTTTCGATGCCCAGCTCGCGGTGCAGCACCTGGGCCACCGGGGCCAGGCAGTTGGTGGTGCACGAAGCATTGGAGATGATCTGATGGGACTGGCGCAGGATATCGTGGTTCACGCCATACACGACGGTGGCATCGGCGCCCTTGGCCGGGGCCGAGATGATCACCTTGCGGGCGCCGGCGCTGATATGGGCGGCGGCCTTGGCGCGGTCGGTGAACAGACCGGTGCATTCGAACACGACGTCGATCTTTTCGGCCGCCCAAGGCAGTTCGGCCGGGTTGCGGATGGCGCTGACCGAGATGCGGTCGCCATTGACCGTCAGGCTTTCGTGATCGTGCTGGACGTCGGCATCGAAGGTGCCATGCACGGTGTCGAATTTGAGCAGATGAGCATTGATCGCACTGTCGCCCAGGTCGTTGATGGCGACGATCTGCAGGTCGCGACGATAGCCTTGGGTATACAGTGCACGGAGGACGTTGCGGCCGATGCGGCCAAAACCATTGATTGCGATTCGAAGAGTCATTAACTGCGCCGCCGTCGATTTGTTGTTGGAATTACAAGATTATTCGCATAAAAATAGAAAACAAGCCTTTTTAATGGCAATATTTTGTTTTATCTACAACGAGTGACCTGAATCAACTGGTCCGAATGGTCAAAAACCGTCTGTCGCCTCGCCTTCCACACAGCGTGCAACGGGCTTTTGACCAGCATAGACAATCAGGTCGCCACACCCGTTAGCCTGGAGTTCTACACATGCATCCCCGCGTTCTTGAGGTCACCGAACGGCTTATCGCCCGCAGCCGCGCCACGCGTCAGGCTTACCTTGCATTGATCCGTGGTGCCGCCAGCGACGGTCCGATGCGCGGCAAGCTGCAGTGCGCCAACTTCGCTCACGGCGTGGCCGGTTGCGGCACCGAAGACAAACACCACCTGCGGATGATGAACGCCGCCAACATCGCCATCGTGTCGTCCTATAACGACATGCTCTCGGCCCACCAGCCCTACGAAACCTTCCCGGAGCAGATCAAGAAAGCCCTGCGCGAAATTGGCTCGGTCGGCCAGTTCGCCGGAGGCACGCCGGCGATGTGCGACGGCGTGACCCAGGGCGAGGCGGGGATGGAACTGAGCCTGCCGAGCCGCGAGGTGATCGCGCTGTCCACGGCGGTGGCGTTGTCCCATAACATGTTCGACGGTGCGCTGATGCTCGGCATCTGCGACAAGATCGTCCCGGGCCTGATGATGGGCGCGTTGCGCTTCGGTCACTTGCCGACGATCTTCGTGCCAGGCGGGCCGATGGTCTCGGGCATTTCCAACAAGGAAAAAGCCGACGTGCGCCAGCGCTACGCCGAAGGCAAGGCCAGCCGCGAAGAGCTGCTGGAATCGGAAATGAAGTCCTACCACAGTCCCGGCACCTGCACCTTCTACGGCACCGCGAACACCAATCAGTTGCTGATGGAAGTGATGGGCCTGCATTTGCCGGGCGCCTCGTTCGTCAACCCGAACACGCCGCTGCGCGATGCCCTGACCCGTGAAGCGGCATTCCAAGTGACGCGCCTGACCAAGCAAAGCGGCAATTTCATGCCCATCGGCGAAATCGTCGACGAACGCTCGCTGGTCAATTCCATCGTTGCGCTGCACGCCACCGGCGGCTCCACCAACCACACCCTGCACATGCCGGCCATCGCCATGGCGGCGGGTATCCAGCTGACCTGGCAAGACATGGCCGACCTCTCCGAGGTGGTGCCGACCCTGAGCCACGTCTACCCGAACGGCAAGGCCGACATCAACCACTTCCAGGCGGCCGGCGGCATGTCGTTCCTGATCCGTGAGTTGCTGGAAGCCGGTTTGCTGCATGAAAACGTCAACACCGTGCTCGGCCACGGCCTGAGCCGCTACACCCAGGAACCGTTCCTCGAGGATGGCGAGTTGGTGTGGCGCGACGGCCCGATCGAAAGCCTCGACGAAAACATCCTGCGCCCGGTGGCTCGCGCCTTCTCGCCGGAAGGTGGGTTGCGCGTGATGGAAGGCAACCTGGGCCGTGGGGTGATGAAGGTCTCGGCCGTGGCCCTGGAAAACCAGATTGTCGAAGCGCCGGCCATGGTCTTCCAGGACCAGCAGGACCTGGCGGACGCGTTCAAGGCCGGCCTGCTGGAAAAGGATTTTGTCGCGGTGATGCGCTTCCAGGGCCCGCGCTCCAACGGCATGCCGGAGCTGCACAAGATGACGCCATTCCTGGGGGTGTTGCAGGACCGTGGCTTCAAAGTGGCGCTGGTGACCGACGGGCGCATGTCCGGCGCGTCGGGGAAAATCCCGGCGGCCATTCATGTCAGCCCCGAAGCTTATGTCGGTGGTGCGTTGGCCCGGGTGCAGGAGGGCGATATCATCCGTGTCGATGGCGTCAAAGGCACCTTGGAATTGAAGGTGGACGCCGAGGAATTCGCCGCGCGCACGCCGGCCAAGGGCCTGTTGGGCAACAACATCGGCACCGGCCGCGAGCTGTTCGGTTTCATGCGCATGGCCTTCAGCTCGGCGGAGCAGGGCGCCAGCGCCTTCACATCTGCCCTGGAGACGCTTAATTGAAACTGGCTTTGGTCGGTGACATCGGTGGGACCAACGCACGCTTCGCGCTGTGGAAAAACCATACCCTGGAAAACATCCAGGTGCTGGCAACGGCCGATTACGCCTGCCCGGAAGATGCCATCCAGGTGTACCTGAGCGGCCTGGGCCTGAAACCGGGCGCCATCGGCTCGGTGTGCCTGTCGGTGGCCGGTCCCGTGAGCGGCGATGAGTTTCGCTTTACCAACAATCACTGGCGCCTGAGCAATCTGGCGTTCTGCCAGACCCTGCAGGTGGAGCAGCTGTTGCTGGTCAACGACTTCTCGGCCATGGCCCTGGGCATGACCTGCTTGCGTCCCGATGAGTACCGGGTCGTGTGCGAAGGCACCCCGGAGCCGATGCGTCCGGCGGTGGTGATCGGGCCGGGCACCGGGTTGGGTGTCGGCACGCTGCTGGACCTGGGTGAGGGCCGTTTCGCCGCGTTGCCGGGGGAGGGTGGCCATGTCGACCTGCCCATGAGCAGCCCGCGGGAAACCCAGCTGTGGCAGCACATCTACAACGAGATCGGCCACGTCAGCGCCGAAACCGCCTTGAGCGGCAGCGGTTTGCCTCGGGTGTACCGGGCCATTTGCGCGGTGGACGGCCATGTGCCGGTACTCGACACCCCCGAATCCATCACCGCGGCCGGTCTGGCCGGCGACCCCATCGCCCTGGAAGTGCTCGAGCAGTTCTGCCGTTGGCTGGGGCGCGTGGCCGGCAACAACGTGTTGACCCTGGGCGGACGCGGCGGCGTCTACATCGTCGGTGGCGTGGTCCCGCGCTTTGCCGATTTCTTCCTTGAAAGCGGTTTCGCCCGCTGCTTCGCCGACAAGGGTTGCATGAGTGATTACTTCAAGGGCATTCCGGTCTGGCTGGTGACCGCGCCATACTCCGGCCTGATGGGCGCGGGCGTGGCGTTGGAGCAATCCGCCGCCGCTTAAGGTTCGATAGGTACCCCACCTGTGGGAGCGAGCTTGCTCGCGATGACGGAGTGTCAGTCGCCATTGAGGTTGACTGTTGCACCGCTTTCGCGAGCAAGCCCGCTCCCACAGAGTTTTTGTGGTGTGTTTGTAGGCCTTGTCCATCAGGCATAATCGCCCCAATCCAAACAACAAGGACGAGGCCCGTGAGTTCAGTAAACAAATCGATTTTGTTGGTCGACGACGACCAGGAGATTCGCGAACTGCTGGACACCTACCTCAGCCGTGCGGGGTTCCAGGTGCGGACCACACCCGACGGCGCCGGGTTTCGCCAGGCGTTCAACGATGCACCGAGCGACCTGGTGATCCTCGATGTGATGCTGCCCGATGAAGACGGTTTCAGCCTTTGCCGCTGGGTTCGCCAGCACCCACGCCAGGCTCATGTGCCGATCATCATGCTGACCGCCAGTTCCGACGAGGCCGACCGGGTCATCGGTCTTGAGCTGGGCGCCGATGATTACCTGGGCAAGCCTTTCAGCCCGCGTGAATTGCAGGCGCGCATCAAGGCGCTGTTGCGCCGGGCGCAATTCGGCCAGGAACGCTCCGGCGGTGAAGTGCTGGCCTTCGATGAATGGCGGCTGGACATGGTCAGCCATCGGCTGTTCCACACCGACGGTGAAGAAGTGATTCTCTCCGGCGCCGACTTCGCCCTGCTCAAGCTGTTTCTCGATCATCCCCAGGAAATTCTCGACCGCGACACCATCGGCAATGCGACCCGTGGTCGTGAGTTGATGCCCCTGGACCGGATCGTCGACATGGCGGTCAGTCGCCTGCGCCAGCGCCTGCGTGACACCGACAAACCACCGCGATTGATTCGCACGGTGCGTGGCAGCGGTTATCAACTGGCGGCCAGTGTGGTTGCCAGCAATGGACATTGACTGGATCAGGAAAGTCGCCCGGCGGGTACCGGTCCCGCACTCGTTGCTGGGCCGGATGCTGCTGCTGACCTTGCTGGTGGTGTTGTTCGCCCAGACCCTGTCCAGCCTGATCTGGGTCTCGCAACTGCGCGCCACCCAGCTCGAAGGCCTGGTCACCAGCGCCCGTAGTCTGGCCCATTCGATGACCGCCAGCGTCAGTTACTTGCGTTCGCTGCCGGTGGCGTACCGGCCATTGGTGCTGGACCAGCTGCGCAGCATGGGCGGTACGCGGTTCGTCGTCACCCTCAACGACAAGCCCCTGGGCATGGACGTGCTGCCGGTGACGCCGCGCAAGCAGGCGGTGCTCAAGGCCGTGGATGAAGTGCTGCGCCGCTCCTTGGGCGCTAACGCCGACATCTCGGTGACGTTTGTCAGCCCCGACGACCTGCGGATTTTCAACGCCGGGCTCAAGCTCGATGAGCTGCCCCGTTCGTGGGCCCACTATGCCCTGACGCTGGAACCGGTGAATCCGCCGGTGCTGGTCACGCAAATCCAGATGGCGCCGGGGGAATGGCTGTACATCGCCTCGCTGCTGCCCGAACCCTACACCAGCCTCGAAGAACAAGACTTGCCCAAGCAACAGGTCGGTTTCATCGTGCTCACCAGCAGCCTGTTGTTGCTGTTCATCGGTTTGCTGGTGCATTGGCAGAGCCGGCCCCTCAAGCGTCTGGCCCGGGCCGCGCGCGACATGTCCCTGGGCGCCGAAGTGGAACCGGTGGCCGAGGGTGGTGGCAGCGAAGTGGTGGAAGTGGGGCGAGCGTTCAATGCCATGCGCGAACGCATCAGCCGTTACCTGACGGAGCGCAGCCAGTTGTTCAGCGCGATTTCCCACGACTTGCGCACACCGATCACTCGATTGCGGCTGCGGGTCGAGCTGCTGGAGGATGAAAACCTGCAAGCCAAGTTCGGCCGTGACCTGGATGAACTGGAGCTGCTGGTCAAAGGCGCGCTGCAATGCGTCAAGGACACCGACATCCACGAAAACATCGAGCCGGTGGACCTCAACCATGTACTCGATTGCCTGGTGGAGCCTTACCTGGCGCCCAACGGCAATGGCCGGGTGACCCAGGATGGCCGGGCGCTGGCGCCGTATCCCGGCAAGCCGCTGGCCCTCAAGCGCTGCATCGGCAACCTGATCGACAATGCCTTGAAATACGGACAGAACGCCCACCTGCACATCGATGACGATGAAACCGCGTTCATCCTGCACGTCGACGACGAAGGGCCGGGTGTGCCGGAACAGCGCCTGGAGCAAGTCTTCGAACCGCACTTCCGCCTCGCCGGGCAACAGCAGGGCTATGGCCTGGGCCTGGGCATCGCCCGCAATATCGCCCACAGCCATGGGGGTGAGGTGAGCCTGCAAAACCTGCGCGAGGGTGGGTTGCGGGTGACCTTGCTGTTGCCTCGCAGTGTGGAATAGCCCGACCGCGTTATCGTTCTTCGCGAGCAAGCCCGCTCCCACAGGGGTTTTGTGAGCGCCGAAGATCCAGTGTGGGAGCGAGCTTGCTCGCGATGAGGCCAGTCGTCCCAACCCATCTCTCCCAATCAAATGTCACAAGTCGGTGACATAACTCGCCCCTTTCGTTACCTGTCGCCGACCCTCCCTTGTTTAGACTCCCTGCGTCAAAACAACAAAAAAGGTACTCCGATGGACACCTTCCAACCGGCCTTCAGCAGTTGGCTGAACGCCCCTGCCCACCAGCGATGGCTTGCCGATGAAGGCTTGCGGCTGCTGGCGTTCGCCAAGGCCTCGAAGCTGCCGGACGGCTTTGGCAACCTGGATGAGCTTGGCCGCCTGCCGGCCGATGCCCGGGCCGAAACCATGAACACCGCGCGCATGACCCACAGTTTTGCCATGGCGCACATCCAGGGCCTGCCGGGTTTTGCCGAGTTGGTGGACCATGGCCTCCAGGCCCTCAGCGGCCCCTTGCGCGACGCCGAGCACGGTGGCTGGTTCGCCACGACGCGGCCTGATGAAGACGGTGCTGGCAAGGCGGCCTACCTGCATGCATTCGTTGCCCTGGCGGCCAGTTCCGCAGTGGTGGCCCAGCGTCCTGGCGCTGCGGCGTTGCTGGACGAAGCGGTGCGGGTCATCGACGATCATTTCTGGAGCGAGGAGGAGGGCGCGTTGCGCGAATCCTTCAACCGCGACTGGAGCGAGGAAGAGGCCTATCGCGGCGCCAACAGCAACATGCACGCCACCGAAGCCTTCCTGGCCCTGGCCGATGCCACCGACGATCCTCGTTGGCTGGCCCGTGCCCTGCGTATCGTCGAACGGGTGATTCACGGCCATGCCGCCGCCAACGACTACCTGGTGGTGGAGCATTTCGACCGCCACTGGCAGCCGCTGCGCGAATACAACCACGATAATCCCGCCGATGGTTTCCGCCCCTACGGCACCACCCCCGGCCACGGTTTCGAATGGGCGCGGCTGCTCCTGCACCTTGAAGCCGCGCGGGTCCAGATCGGCATGCTGACCCCGGGGTGGCTGGCCCAGGACGCGCAAAAACTCTTCGACCAGAACTGCCGCCATGGCTGGGACGTCGATGGCGCGCCGGGCATTGTCTACACCCTGGACTGGGACAACCGCGCCGTGGTTCGCCACCGCCTGCATTGGGTCCACGCCGAAGCGGCGGCCGCGGCCAGCGCCCTGCTCAAGCGCACCGACGAGGCGAAGTACGAAGCCTGGTACCGGTGCTTCTGGGAGTTCTGCGACAAACATTTCATCGATCGCTGCAACGGCAGTTGGCATCACGAACTCGATCCGCAAAACCGTCCCAGCGCCGACATCTGGCCGGGCAAGCCGGACCTGTATCACGCCTGGCAGGCGGTCTTGATCCCGCGCCTGCCCCTGGCACCGAGCATGGCGTCAGCCCTGGCGCGGTTATCCAGCCCTGCGCCTGTGTAACCATGTCGTGACATTTGCGCGTCCCTTCGTTACCTGCGAAGGGATTCCCTCTGATTAGAATCCATGCAGCGCAAGCACCAGACTTGCATGCATAACAACAAGAAAGGTAATTCTAGATGAATGCGATTTCTCGCCTCGCTACTGTCATTTCTCTTGCTTCCCTGCTTCCCGTCGCAGCCTTCCCTGTCACTACCCTTGCCGCCGAATCCAAAGGTTCCGTGGAAGTCGTCCACTGGTGGACGTCGGGTGGTGAAAAAGCCGCGGTCGATGTGCTCAAGGCCCAGGTAGAGAAAGACGGCTTTACCTGGAAGGACGGCGCTGTCGCCGGTGGTGGCGGTTCCACTGCCATGACCGTGCTCAAGAGCCGTGCCGTGGCCGGCAACCCACCGGGTGTCGCCCAGATCAAGGGCCCGGACATCCAGGAATGGGCATCCACCGGGCTGCTCGACACCGACATCCTCAAGGACGTTGCCAAGGCCGAGAAGTGGGACAGCCTGCTCGACAAGAAAGTCTCCGATACCGTGAAGTACGACGGTGACTACGTCGCCGTGCCGGTGAACATCCACCGCGTCAACTGGCTGTGGATCAACCCGGAAGTCTTCAAGAAAGCCGGTATCACCAAGAACCCGACCACCCTCGAAGAATTCTACGCGGCCGGCGACAAGCTCAAGGCCGCGGGCTTCATTCCGCTCGCCCACGGTGGCCAGCCTTGGCAGGACAGCACCGTGTTCGAAGCCGTGGTGCTCTCGGTGATGGGGGCCGATGGCTACAAGAAGGCCCTGGTCGACCTGGACAACAAGGCCCTGACCGGTCCGGAAATGGTCAAGGCACTGACCGAGCTGAAGAAAGTCGCGACCTACATGGACGCCGACGGCAAGGGCCAGGACTGGAACCTGGAAGCGGCCAAGGTCATCAACGGCAAGGCCGGCATGCAGATCATGGGTGACTGGGCCAAGAGCGAGTGGACCGCGGCGAAGAAAGTCGCCGGCAAGGACTACGAGTGCGTGGCCTTCCCGGGCACCGACAAGGCCTTCACCTACAACATCGACTCCCTGGCGGTGTTCAAGCAGAAGGACGCGGGCACCGCGGCTGGCCAGCAGGATATCGCCAAGGTCGTGCTGGGTGAGAACTTCCAGAAGGTCTTCAGCATCAACAAGGGCTCGATCCCGGTGCGCAACGACATGCTGGGCGACATGGCCAAGTACGGTTTCGATTCCTGCGCCCAGACCGCGGCCAAGGACTTCCTGGCGGACGCCAAGTCCGGCGGCCTGCAACCGAGCATGGCGCACAACATGGCGACCACGCTGGCGGTACAGGGTGCGTTCTTCGATGTGGTGACCAATTACATCAACGACCCGAAAGCCGACCCGGCTGATGCTGCGAAGAAACTGGGCGCAGCGGTTCAGTCTGCCAAGTAATTTGCGCCGCGGTCCCTAGTGGGAGCGAGCCTGTGGAAGCAAAGCTTGCTCGCGATGAACGATAACGCGGTCATTAGAAAGACCGAGTCGCCTTCATCGCGAGCAAGCTCAGCTCCCATACAAGCTCGCTCCCGCATAGGGAATGTTTTTGTAGTTTTTTCTCTCTGGTACTGGATCTTCCCATGAGTTCTGTTGCTGTGTTCAGCAAGGCCTCGCCGTTCGATGTATTGCAGCGCTGGCTCCCGAAACTGGTGCTGGCGCCGAGCATGTTCATCGTTCTGGTGGGCTTCTATGGCTATATCTTGTGGACGTTCGTCCTGTCGTTCACCACCTCGACGTTCTTGCCGAACTACAAATGGGCCGGCCTGGCGCAATACGCGCGGCTGATGGACAACGACCGCTGGTGGGTGGCGAGCAAGAACCTGGTGCTCTTTGGTGGCATGTTCATCGGCATCACCCTGGTGATCGGCGTGCTGCTGGCGGTGTTTCTCGACCAGCGCATTCGTCGCGAAGGTTTCATCCGCACCATTTACCTGTACCCGATGGCGCTCTCGATGATCGTCACCGGTACGGCCTGGAAATGGCTGCTCAACCCGGGCATGGGCCTGGACAAATTGTTGCGTGACTGGGGTTGGGAAGGCTTCCGCCTGGACTGGCTGATCGACCCGGACCGCGTGGTGTACTGCCTGGTGATCGCGGCGGTGTGGCAGGCTTCGGGCTTCATCATGGCGATGTTCCTGGCCGGCCTGCGGGGTGTCGATCAATCGATCATCCGTGCCGCCCAGATCGATGGCGCGAGCATGCCGCGCATCTACTGGAAAGTGGTGTTGCCGAGCCTGCGCCCGGTGTTCTTCAGCGCCGTGATGATCCTGGCGCACATCGCGATCAAGAGCTTCGACCTGGTGGCGGCGATGACGGCCGGTGGCCCGGGTTATTCCTCCGACCTGCCAGCGATGTTCATGTATTCCTTCACCTTCAGTCGCGGCCAGATGGGCATGGGCTCGGCCAGTGCAATCCTGATGCTCGGTGCGATCCTCGCAATCATCGTGCCTTACCTGTACTCCGAGCTGAGGACCAAGCGTCATGACTAGTCTCGCTGCCAAACCTTCCATCAGCCTGAGTCGCATCGCGATCTACGCGGTGCTGATCCTCGCCGTACTGCTTTACCTGGTGCCATTGGTGGTCATGTTGCTGACCAGCTTCAAGACGCCGGAAGACATCAGCACCGGCAACCTGTTGAGCTGGCCGACCGTGGTCAGCGGCATCGGCTGGGTCAAGGCCTGGGCCACGGTGGACGGTTACTTCTGGAACTCGATCAAGATCACCGTCCCGGCGGTGCTGATCTCTACCGCCATCGGTGCCTTGAACGGCTACGTGTTGTCGATGTGGCGTTTTCGCGGTTCGCAGTTGTTCTTCGGCCTGCTGCTGTTCGGGTGCTTCCTGCCGTTCCAGACGGTCCTGCTGCCGGCCTCGTTCACCCTCGGCAAGATGGGCCTGGCCAGCACCACCACCGGCCTGGTGTTCGTGCACGTGGTCTATGGCCTGGCGTTCACCACGCTGTTCTTCCGTAACTACTACGTGAGCATTCCCGACGCACTGGTGAAGGCGGCGCGACTGGACGGTGCGGGTTTCTTCACCATCTTCCGGCGGATCATCCTGCCGATGTCCACCCCGATCATCATGGTGTGCCTGATCTGGCAGTTCACGCAGATCTGGAACGACTTCCTGTTCGGCGTGGTGTTCTCCAGCGGTGATTCGCAGCCCATCACAGTGGCGCTGAACAACCTGGTCAACACCAGTACCGGAGCCAAGGAATACAACGTGGACATGGCGGCGGCGATGATCGCCGGGCTGCCGACCCTGCTGGTCTATGTGGTCGCAGGCAAGTATTTCGTGCGCGGCCTGACGGCCGGCGCAGTCAAGGGGTAATCATGGCAACGCTTGAACTTCGCAACGTAAACAAGACCTATGGTGCCGGCCTGCCGGACACCCTGAAGAACATCGAGTTGTCGATCAAGGACGGTGAGTTCCTGATCCTCGTTGGCCCTTCGGGCTGCGGCAAGTCGACGCTGATGAACTGCATTGCCGGCCTCGAGACCATTACTGGCGGCGCGATCATGATCGGTGACCAGGATGTCAGCGGCATGAGCCCGAAGGATCGTGACATCGCCATGGTGTTCCAGTCCTACGCGCTGTACCCGACCATGAGCGTGCGCGAGAACATCGAGTTCGGCCTGAAAATCCGCAAGATGAACCAGTCGGCCATCGACGAAGAAGTCAACCGCGTGGCCAAGCTGCTGCAGATCGAACACCTGCTCAATCGCAAGCCCGGCCAGCTTTCCGGCGGCCAGCAACAGCGCGTGGCCATGGGCCGGGCGCTGGCGCGGCGGCCGAAGATCTACCTGTTCGACGAACCGCTGTCCAACCTCGACGCCAAGCTGCGGGTCGAGATGCGTACCGAAATGAAGCTGATGCACCAGCGCCTGAAGACCACCACGGTCTACGTGACCCACGACCAGATCGAAGCCATGACCCTGGGCGACAAAGTGGCGGTGATGAAGGACGGGATCATCCAGCAGTTCGGTACCCCAAAAGACATCTACACCAACCCGGCCAACCTGTTCGTGGCGAGCTTCATCGGTTCGCCACCGATGAACTTCATCCCGCTGCGCCTGCAACGCAAGGACGGTCGCCTGCTGGCGCTACTCGACAGCGGCCAGGCCCGTTGCGAACTGCCGATGGGCATGCAGGACGCCGGCCTGGAAGACCGCGAAGTGATCCTGGGCATGCGCCCGGAGCAGATCATGCTGGCGGGCAGCGAGCCCAATGGCTTGCCGACCATTCGCGCCGAAGTCCAGGTCACCGAGCCTACCGGGCCGGACACCCTGGTGTTCGTCAACCTCAACGACACCAAGGTTTGCTGCCGCCTGGCACCGGACGTGGCGCCGCAAGTCGGGGAGACCCTGACGCTGCAATTCGATCCATCGAAAGTGCTGCTGTTCGACGCCCAGTCCGGCGAACGCCTGGGCGTAGCCGGCCAGCCGCAAGCTGACGTACGCAGCGCCAACGTGGCGCAGTTCAAAGGCCGATGAAGAACAAATGTGGGAGCCAGCGTGCGCCCACCAAGAAGGAGTATGCGGTGAGTGGGGGACCACTCGCCGCAATCGTTGTAAACCGCGTTAGATAAAAACAGTTAATAACAATAAAGACGAGGATGTAGGGATGAAGAAGAAAAACAACGCCCAGCTAATCTGCCAGTTGTCAGCCGTTGCGGCGATGATGCTGGCCGGTAGCGCACACGCGGACGAGGCGTTCAGCGCCGACTCGAAGTGGATGACGGGTGACTGGGGCGGTGAACGGACCAGGCTGATCGAGCAAGGTATCGACATCAAGGCCGACTACGTCGGTGAAGTCGGCGGCAACCTGCATGGCGGCTACAACAACGACAAGACCGCGCGTTACTCCGACCAGTTTGGCCTGGGCGTCGCGCTGGACCTGCAAAAGCTGTGGGGTTGGGATAACACCCAGGCCAAGATCCAACTGACCAATCGTAATGGCGAGAACATCTCCAACGACCGTGTCGGCGATCCGCGTGCCGGGACCTTGAGTTCCTCCCAGGAAGTCTACGGCCGTGGTCACATGGTCCGTCTGACCCAGTTGTGGATCAAGCACCAATTCCTCGACGGCAAGCTGGACGTCAAGGCCGGTTACTTCGGCGAAGGCGAAGACTTCAACACCTTCCCTTGCGAATTCCAGAACCTGGCCTTCTGCGGCTCCCAGGTCGGTAACTGGGCCACCAATATCTGGTACAACTGGCCCGTCAGCCAGGCGGCGATCCGCGTGAAATACAACCTCACGCCTGAGTTCTTCATGCAGATCGGTGCGTACAACCAGAACCCTTCGCAACTGGAGCACGGCAACGGCTTCAAGCTCAGCGGCAGCGGTACCAAGGGTACCGTGATCCCGGTCGAATTGGTCTGGTCGCCGAAGGTCAACAGCCTGCCGGGTGAGTACCGTGTGGGTTACTACAAGAGCACGGCCAATGCCGATGACGTCCGTGAAGACGACAACGGTGACGATGCCGCAACCACCGGTAACGCCTATCGCAGCCACGATAGCAAGCATGGCTACTGGTTCGTGGCACAGCAACAACTCACCACTCACAACGGTGACGCGTCCCGCGGCCTGAACATCGCCGCCAACGCGACCTTCCACGACAAGGACACCAACGTCGTCGACAACTATCAGTCGCTGATGTTCGTGTACAAGGGGCCATTCGATGCGCGTCCAAAAGATGACATCGGCATCGGTTTCTCCCGCATCCATGTCAACGATGACGTGAAGAAAAACGCCGAGCTGACCAACGCTGCCAATGGTGTCAGCGACTATAACGATCCGCTGTTCGCACCGTTGCGCAGCACTGAGTACAACTACGAACTCAACTACGGTGTCCACGTGACCAACTGGCTGACCGTGCGTCCGAACCTGCAGTACATCACTCACCCAGGTGGTGTGGATGAAGTCGACAACGCGCTGGTGGCCGGCCTGAAAATTCAGTCGGTGTTCTAACGCTGTTGCGATAAGCTCCTCTCTATGTGCGCATATTTGCGGACGGCCAAGGCTGTCCGCTTTTTTTTGGGAAGCGCGTTGGGTGCATGGCAAACCTGTGGCGAGGGAGCTTGCTCCCGCTGGGTTGCGAAGCGACCCCAAAGCCATTCACTGCGGTGCTTCAGCCAGATCGCGTTTGTCCCGTTTACGACTGCTTCGCAGCCGAGCGGGAGCAAGCTCTTATCAAACAAAAAATAACCCATTGTTTTTGCTTCTAAAAATCATGCTGCTTTGACTAATTGCATGCCCAACTTGCGGGCCTTGCGCTCCAGAGCCCGCAATTGGCGTCCCCGGCTTTTCTCCTCAAACTCTTCTATCCCTTTCTCAACGTAGGGCTGGCCTTTGGTGAGCATGGCGTAAATCAATCGCGCCAGTTGATGAGCCGTCGCCTTGATCGCACAACTGGTGTCCATCCGCGTCAGGCGGGCACGGTGACTGGCGCCAATAAAACTTTTGTCCTGCCGGGCGTTTGAGGCCGCTTGCTTGAGGGCTTGGGCGGCTCGATTGATGACTTTAG
>NZ_FOKH01000033.1:0-77449 GCF_900111955.1 Pseudomonas sp. NFIX10
AAGCACCGTCGGACAGAGCAGCCGTTGGTGCATCACTCAGATAGAGGTATCCAATATTGCTCGGGGATGTACCAAGCGCTGCACGCGAAATACGGTATTCGATGTTCAATGACGGACGGCTATGACTGCTACCAAAACGCCTTGGCAGAGCGGGTCAACGGGATACTAAAGACAGAGCTTATGCTCCAGCGACCGCAGGGTTTGCTGCAAGCGAAGAAGATGGTGAGTGAGTCGATATCGATCTATAACGGCGAGCGACCTCACCTGTCTTTGAAATACAAAACGCCCGATGCGGTGCATCGGGCGTTAGGGTGAAACAGGTGTAAACCTATTTCAGGACTAGACAACCCCATGCGATGGTTGGCTACGACTGTTGTTTGAGCAAAAAAAACAGGCTCATTGATGCGCAAACGCCATGACGGCAGTTCTCGGCAGCTCATGCCGAAGGTTAGAATGCGGCAAACCAGGACGAATCAATGACCGAACATACCCTCTCGGAAGCCGAATACGACGCCATTACCGATGCCGCAGCCCATTGGTGCATGCGATTGCATGCCGTCGACTGCACCGATGCCGAACGGCAGGCATTCAAGCAGTGGCACGATGCCGATCCCCTGCATGCTTTCGAATACGAAGCCATGCTGGAAATCTGGGATGTCGCCGATCATCTGCCGCGCGTCGAGGCCATGGCCGCCACTCCAGCGTCCAGGCTCCGGTCGCGCTGGAGCCGGTTGGCTGTCGCGGCCGCAGTGTTCGTCGTCGGCCTGCCCCTGGCTGCCTACACCGCCTGGAACCTGGACTGGATCGCCAATTCCTACCAGCGGTTCGAAGCCGGCACGAGCGTGCGCCATGTCACCTTGAGTGACGGCAGCCAAGTGGAACTCAACCTGGGCAGCGAGCTGACCTTCGCCAACTACAAGAACGAGCGCCGGGTAACCCTGGAAAAGGGCGAGGCGTTTTTTGATGTCAGCCATGACAAACAGCATCCGTTTGTCGTGCGCGCGGGCCAAGGCCAGGTGCATGTGACCGGTACTCGCTTCAATGTCTGGATGTACCAGGACCAGGTGCGGGTCACGCTGGTGGAAGGCTCGGTCAGGGTCACCAGCAACCAAGCGCTCAGCCGTAACGGCCTGCAACTTTCGCCGGGCATGCAGGCAAGCTACAAGGCGGGCGACTATCAGCCCCAAGTCCGCGAGACAGCCGCGAACGACAGCTCGCTGGCATGGCGCACCGGCAAGCTGGTGCTGGATGACCTCGCCCTGAGCGATGCGCTACCGCTGATCAACCGCTACCTCGAGCGTCCCGTCATGCTCGCTGACAACAGCACCGGCGGCCTGCGTGTCGGCGGTGTCTACAACATCAGCGAAGTACAGAACCTCGTGGCTTCGTTGCCCAAAGTCCTGCCGGTCTACCTGACCCAGAACAAGGACGGCAACCCGGTGCTCAACCCCATCGGGCAGCGGCCGGTCCATAACTGAAAGTCTCCCCCTGTAGGAGCAAAGCTTGCTCGCGATAGCGGTGAATCAGCCTGACTCGTTCTTGAAGTACCGCCCCCATCGCGAGCAAGCTCGCTCCCACATTGGAAGTGTGGTGGACTCAGGTTATGTGAACGACGCAACTCCCCTGTGGGAGCGAGCTTGCTCGCGATGATGCCTGCAAGCACAACAGCGGTTACTGCGTCGCCACCCTGCCCGCCTCATCACGCTCACGGATAATCACGGCCTGATAATGCGGATCGGCCTTGATCTGCTGTTCGGTGAAGGGCAGCACACTCCACTGCTTCTGCGAAAACGCCTGGGTCTGGTCGGACGAATACGGCGAAGCGGGGTCGCTGGAAATGGAGAATGCCAACAATCCCTGGGCTTGCGGACCTTTACCGTCAAACGTCACCACTTGCAGGTAGCTGGTACCGCTGACCACCTCCCGCTTGCCGTTCGCCCCCGGCACGCTCTGGATCGCGTTATAGATGCCCAACTCCCCGGGGCCGCCGTGGATCGGCGTCTGTCGGCTGCCGCTGCTGGCCACCTGAACGTCCTGCCATCGGCTGTCCTTCGACAACCCCGCAACCTTCACCGCCGCCACCGAAGCCAGCATGGCCTCGCGCACAGCCTTGAGCACCGGCGGTCGCTCGATCGCCAGGCCGCGCGGGGTGCGTTGCGGGTCTTTGGGATCGAACGCAACGCGCCATGAATCCGGCACCGCCTGCAGCCGTTCCATGATCTGCTGGAAGTACACCAAGCCCAGCCCGCTGTTCAGGCCGGCCTTGCGATCCCAGGCCTTGAGGCTGGCACAGGCTTCGGCCAATGCCGACGCATCGCCCCCCAGGTCACCGGCGCAAACGCCGAGCAGGTCCGGCATCACCTGGTCAGCCAGGTAAACCTGATCGTCCATGACCATGCGCTGCAAATCCTCCACCTTCACCGGTCCATCCTTGGCCAACTGGCCCACCCGCTCCAGCGCAAAACGCGCCCGCAGGCCCAGCGGCTGGCCTTGCTGGCTGATCACCGGGGAAAAACCGGACAACGGCTGCGCAGGATTGACCATCCAGGCCGAATCGTTGGAATTCTGCACGTAATCGCGGCGCAGCAACTGCGGGAGCTTGTCGGCGGCATAGATGCCCTTTTGCACGGCGTTGGAATCGCTGCCCCAGGCACATTCGCTGCGACTGCCATCCAGCACGATCAGTTGCAACCCGGCCCTGGGATCGCTGCACCGGGCCAGTTTGTCGGCGTCGACGTTCGGCACCACCGACACGTTCATGTAGAGGCTTTGCCCCTGGTCGTCCACCGCCAGGGTATTGACCCAGGGAATGCCTTGGATCTTATGGACAGTGTCCTGCAAATCCTTGAGGGTAACGGCCTTGTTCATGGCGTACCACTGGGCCAGCACGCGATCGTTTTCCAGGTTCGCGTCCCGCAGGCTGTAGGCGAACCGGTTGTCCCAGTCCAGCCGGCCGGGCCATTGCACGATCGGGCCGAACTGCGAGCCATAGACCACGCGGGAAACCGTCTGCACCTGGCCGTCGGGTTGCTTGATGTCCACCGCCACCGCCTGCTGGCTCATCGGCACGGATTTGCCATCGAGCAGGTAGCGGGTCGGATCTTTCGGGTCGAGCTGCAGCCGGTATAGGGTGAAATGCTTGGAACTGTCGACGGTGTGGGTCCAGGCCAGGTGCTGGCTGAAACCGATATTGATCATCGGCAGGCCTGGCAGCGCCGCGCCCATGACGTCCAGCTTGCCGGGAATGGTCAAGTGCATCTGGTAGAAACGCATGCCGCCCACCCACGGAAAATGCGGGTTCGCCAGCAGCATCCCGCGACCGTTGAACGAACGTTCACTGCCGATGGCCAGGGCATTGCTGCCACGCTCCAGGGCAAAACGCTGCTGCCGGGTTGCGGCGACGGCGAAACCGGCGACCGGGGCGTCCGCGCGTGCCGTCCCTTGGGGCGGTTGCGCCCCAGCCAGGGCTTCGGCGAACTGGCCGACGCCACCTTCCACCAACAACCGACGGGTCAATTTGACCAGGTCCAGCGCGGTGATCGGCCGCACCCAATCGCTGGCACATTGCTCGGGCAGGCCCTTGGCCTTGCGCTCGGCCAACGCGCGGTTGTAACCCGCCGCATAGCCTTCGACCAGCTGCTGCACCTGAGGCGTCTGGGCCTGCCAGAAACCGGAGACCGCTTGCGGCGTGTTGAGCCAACTGAAAAACAGATCGCTGACGCGGTTCTGCCGCTGCTCGACCGTGACCTCCTCGGGCCCGAAATAACGCGAGCGCTGGGCATTGACCGTGACAATCTCATTGGCCAGCAGGCACAGATTGTCCTGGGCGTAGGCATAACCGATGCCATAACCCAGCCCACGCTCGTCCTGAGCCCGGATATGTGGCACGCCAAAACGGGTGCGACGGATCTCGGCACTGGCCTGTTGCCCATCGTCCTGTGCATTGACCACGGGGCTGAGCCCGAGGGCGATCCCTAGAAAAGCACCTGCAAGGCCAACCCTCGATAACTGCCCGGACATTCTCACGTTCACTCCTGATGAAAACTGCAGAAACCAGGACGGCTACCGGTGCGCCAGTAAACAAGCACTCGGCCCGCCTGGGAAATCACACGCCGCGTACTGAACCGGAATGCGCCTACCTTGAAAACGAACCGGATGAAAAAAAATTAATGGCCGCACGCCGCTTGAATACGGGGGTTTGACGAAGCAGGGGCAATTTTTTCACATCACCGCCCTCATGATTGCCCATCCTCGTTCGTCCTATAACAGGAGAGCATTCGTGACCTTTTCTGATCTGGCTGGTAAGGAGTTTCTGCATGCGTAACGCGCAACTGCCCATGGAGGGCAAGCCAAGGCCGACCGGCGTCCCGCTGAGCGCCACCCACCGTGAATTCGAGAGACCGCCAGAGCGCGGCGGCAATGACCATATCAGGCGCCTGCTCAAGAGCTTCGGGCTCAGGACCAGCCTGATTCGCCTCAAAGTCATCGACGCGTTGCTCAAGGCCGCCCACGAAAACCGCTGCCTGGGCGTGCGTGGTGTGCACAGTCAGTTACTGGGGCTGGACATTCCGTTGTCCTTTCTCAGCGTGCGCGAGGTGTTGAAGCGCCTGTGCAGCGAGGGTGTCGTGACCCTCAACCCCGATAAAAGCTACCGCCTGCACCCCAGCGCGCTGGCCGTGCTCGAGGCCGAGGAATGAAGCCGGCGCTCAGGGCTTGACCTTGCGCCGCATCACGCCGTTGATCACCACCACGATGACCGCCACGGCAATGGCGATGTATTGAAACAGCTGCTCGCTGATCATGCCCTTGCCCTGCATCCAGGACAGCCCGAGCATGATTGCCAAGACGACGAGGACGATCAGAATCGAGTATTTCAAACGTTGCGAATGAGTCATTGCCAATTTCCTGAATGTATCCGTTCTGTATCCGAAGGCTTGCCGATCCATACCTCATCTACCGGAATGACGACTCACCAACGGGGCTCCATGGTACAGCCGAAGGCGTGTCTTCGTGCAATCCGCTCGTTTTATCCCTTGGCTGACTGACATCTAAAGCTGCGCCCCCTCAGGCCGATATATACGGAACTGCCCATCCGCCAGTTTCAGAAATCGCCTTCGTGCAAGGATTCCCCGTATGCCCTCACTCCGAACGATCCAGGCTCGCTATACCCTGTTTCTGGTTGTTTTCATGCTGGTGGTGTCCCTCCTGACCGTGGTGGGCATCAGTTACCTGGTCGCGCCCAAGCTGCGCCAGACTGAAGAGGAAGTGGCACTTAACCGCATCGCCGAGGTTGCCGAGCAGATCCAGGGCGAACTGAACAAGGTGCAGGCGCAGCAACGCAGCATTACCCAGACCATCCCGCTGCTCGACAGCGATGCCATCGACAAAGTGTTGCCGGGGCTGGTGGATCAGTACGGCGAGCTGAAAGTCTTCGGCGGCGGGATCTGGCCCTTGCCCAACCAGCGGGCCGAGGGACGCAGCAAATTCAGCACGTTCTGGCACCGCGATGCGTCCGGCAAACTGGTGGTCAATACCTTCTGGAACAGTGACGCCGCGCCCAACTATTACGAACAACCCTGGCACAAGGGCGGCATGGCCACTCCACCGGGCAAATGCGCCTGGGCCGCGGCCTACAAAGACGACGCCAGCGCCGAACCACGCACCAACTGCGCCATGGCCATCCAGAAAAACGGCGTGCCTTACGGCGTTTCCACCATCGACGTGACCCTGGGCTTCTTCAATGAGCTGGTGGCACGCAAGGAAGCCGAGCTGAGCGCCGAGATGCTGATCGTCGAGGGCGACGGCAAGATCATCAGCAACAGTTCGCGCATCAGCGGGCCGATCGTGCTGAAGAACATCAGCGAACTGGCGGCCACCTCGCCATTCGCCGCCCAGGTCAAGGCGGGCCTGGCCAAGCGCGACCAACCGCTGCAACGCGTGGAGTTCGACAACAAGGGCGAGGCCAGTACCTTCTTCATGCGCCCTATCGAAGGTTCGCCGTGGTTCCTTGCCACCGCCTTGCCGACCCGCCTGATCACGGCCCAGCGCGATGACGTGCTGAGCACACTGAGCCTGTTGCAGATCCCGATGGTCATCCTGTTGGTCTTGATGCAGCTGTACGCGATCCGCCAGTTGACCCATCGCATGAAGGTCCTCAAAGGCAACATCGACGCCTTGTCCACTGGCGATGCCGACCTGACCCGACGCATCACCATCCGGGCCGAGGATGAATTGGGCGCGATCGGGCACTCGGTCAACCGCTTCATCGCTTACCTGCAAGGCATGATCGGTGAAGTCACCCAGGCCACCGGCGCCATGGCGTCGAGCCTGGGCGATCTGCAGCGGACCTCGGCCCACACCAGCGAAATCCTGATGCGCCACGCCTCGGAAACCGACCAGACCGTGACGGCCATCACCCAGATGAGCTCCACGGCTGAAAGCGTCGCGCATAACGCGGCCGAGACCGCGGCGTTCACCCAACGCGCCAACGAGCATGCCGATCGCTCCCGCGTGGTGGTCGGTGAGGCCTCCAACAGTGTGGTGGCCTTGATCGACGAAGTGGCCAGCGCCACCCGCAAAGTCGAGAGCATGCAACAGGACGCTCAGCGCATCACCGAGATTTTGGGTGTGATCGGCGCCATCGCCGGACAGACCAACCTGCTGGCCCTCAACGCCGCCATTGAAGCCGCCCGGGCTGGCGAGCAAGGCCGTGGTTTTGCCGTGGTGGCTGACGAAGTCCGCGCCCTCGCCGCCCGCACCCAGGCCAGCACCTCGGAAATCAACGAAATGCTGACCCGCCTGACCCAAGGCGTGAGTTCGTCGGTCTCGGCCATGGAAAACACCCAGGCCAGCTGCCAGTCAGCCGCCGACGCAACCTCGCGCGTCAACTCGGGCCTGGACGAAATGGCCGGCTCGGTCAGCCAGATCAACAGCCTGAGCACCCAGATCGCCACGGCCGCCGAGCAACAGAGCGCGGTGACCGAGGAGATCAATCGCAGCATGGTGCAAATCCGCCACATGGTCGAGGAACTGGTGGAAAGTGGCCTGGCCAGCGAAACCAACACCCGGCAACTGCTGGAAGCCAACACACGGGTGAATGAGATCATGGGTAGGTTCAAGGTTCGCTAAAACCTCACCATCCCCCTGTGGGAGCGAGCTTGCTCGCGATAGCGTCGGATCAGTTGCAAGGTTGTGACTGACAAACCGCTATCGCGAGCAAGCTCGCTCCCACAGAACTGTATTCGCCCTCCCAACCTGACAATTCTGTAGTCCCTGCCTCAGCCCCCTGTCAGCTCGTGCTCGCTACTCTCTGTTATCCTTGCGCCAAACCGTTCGACACGAGACCTCCTTCATGGCCAACCCCCTGCACCTGCTCGCCTTGAGCGCCCTGTTCATGACCACCCTGGCCCAGGCCGCCGAACCGGTCACCATTGATGTGCACCGTGACGCCAATTGCGGCTGCTGCAAAAAGTGGATCTCGCATTTGCAAGAAAACGGCTTCAAGGTCAACGACCATGTCGAGGCCGACATGAGTTCGGTCAAGCAACGCCTGGGCGTGGCGCCGAACCTGCGCTCCTGCCACACCGCCGAAATCAACGGCAAATTCGTCGAAGGCCATGTCCCGGCCGACCAGGTGCTGGCCCTGAGCAAACGCGATGACTTGCTCGGCGTGGCCGCACCGGGCATGCCCATGGGCTCGCCCGGCATGGAGATGGACGGCATGAGCGACGCTTATCAAGTGATCGGCCTGAAAAAAGACGGGACTCAAACCGTAGTGGCGGATTACCCGGCCCACTGATGGGCCAAGCCTATATCGGCTTGTTCCTGGCGGCATTTGGCGCGGCGACCTTGCTGCCGCTGCAATCGGAGGCCTTGTTGGTCGGTCTGTTGCTCGGCGAGCGCCACGCTGTCTGGTTGTTGCTGGGGGTCGCCACGCTCGGCAACGTCCTGGGTTCGCTGGTGAACTGGTGGCTGGGCACACGCCTGGAACACTTCAAGGACCGACGCTGGTTTCCGGTCAGCCCGACGCACCTGGACAAGGCTCGCATGCATTACCAGCGCTTCGGCCGCTGGTCGCTGCTGCTCAGTTGGTTGCCGATCATCGGCGATCCGTTGACCTTGGTGGCCGGGGTGATGGGTGAGCCGTGGCGCCGCTTCCTGCTGATCGTGACCGTTGCCAAAGGCTTACGCTATGGCGTTCTCGCCCTGGCCACGCTGGGCTGGATGGGTTGAACATTCGGGCCGTTCGGTTGCCTGTGGTTAATGTCGCCATAATCGGGTCGCGCCAGGATCGGCGGCGGCCACAAGGAGATTGACCATGTCCCGAACCCCCACGCGCTGGTTGCCCAGCCTCTTGCTCAGCGCCGCCCTGCCCCTGCTCGCCCAGGCCGCCACCCCGCCGGAAGGCCCGGCCTACGGCGCCCAGTTGGAGGGCTTCGAATACCCCTATACCCTCAAGCACTTCGCCTTCCAGTCCCAGGGCCAATCGTTGCAGATGGGCTATATGGACGTGCCGGCCCAAGGCAAGGTCAATGGCCGCACCGTGGTGCTGATGCACGGCAAGAATTTCTGCGCCGCCACCTGGGGCGATTCGATCAAGGTGCTGAGCGAAGCCGGCTACCGGGTCATCGCCGCGGACCAGATCGGCTTCTGCACATCGAGCAAACCCGAGCATTACCAGTACAGCTTCCAGCAACTGGCGACCAACACCCAGGCCTTGCTCAAGACCCTCGGTGTACAGAAAGCCATCGTCCTCGGCCATTCCACCGGCGGCATGCTCGCCACCCGTTACGCCTTGCAGTTCCCCGATCAGGTCGAGCGCCTGGCGATGGTCAATCCCATTGGCCTGGAAGACTGGAAAGCCTTGGGCGTGCCCTACCGCACCGTGGACCAATGGTACGCCCGTGAGCTGAAAGTCACCGCCGAGGGCATTCGCAATTACGAGCGCACGACCTATTACGCCGGCCGCTGGAAACCTGAGTTCGACCGCTGGGTGGACATGCTCGCCGGTTTGAACAAGGGCCCGGGTCATACACAAGTGGCGTGGAACTCGGCGCTGATCTACGACATGATCTTCACCCAGCCGGTCTATTACGAGTTCAAGGACCTGACCGTACCCACCCTGTTGTTGATCGGTACCTCCGACACCACCGCCATCGGCAGCGACGTCGCGCCGCCGGCGGTAAAGGCCAAGCTGGGCCGCTACGAGGTATTGGGCAAGCAGACCGCCGGGCTGATTCCCCGCTCGACCCTGGTGGAGTTCCCCAATCTGGGGCATGCCCCGCAGATGGAAGAGCCGGATCGGTTCCACAAGGCCCTGCTGGGCTGGCTGGACAAACCCATTCCCTGACGAGGTGTTCCATGGCGGTGCAAATAGCAGTCATAGACGATTGGCAAGATGTGGCACGCAGTGTGGTGGATTGGTCGGTGCTGGACAGCGTCGGCCACGTGACCTTCCTCCACGACTATCCCGCCGACCGCGACACCCTCGCCGAACGCTTGCAGCACTTCGAGGTGATCTGCGTGATGCGCGAACGCACGGTGTTCGACGAAGGCCTGCTGCGCCGCCTGCCCAATCTCAAGCTGCTGCTCACCGGCGGCATGCGCAATGCCGCCCTGGACCTGAAGGCCGCCGCCGAGCTGGGCATCCAAGTGTGTGGCACCGACAGCTACAAGCATGCCGCGCCCGAACTGACCTGGGCGCTGATCATGGCCCTGGTCCGCAATCTGGTGCAGGAAGCCAACGCCTTGCGCGCCGGCCTGTGGCAGCAAGGCCTGGGCGGCGACCTGCACGGCAAGACACTGGCGCTCCTCGGCCTGGGCAGCATCGGTACACGGGTGGCACAGTTCGGCCAGGTGTTCGGCATGCGGGTCGTCGCCTGGAGCCAGAACCTCAGCGCCGAACGGGCCGCCGAAGTGGGCGTGACCTACGTCAGCAAGCAGGCGTTGTTCGAACAGGCCGACATTCTCTCGATCCACCTGGTGCTCGGCGAACGCACCCGCGGCCTGGTGGATGCCCAGGCGCTGGGCTGGATGAAACCCGAGGCGCTGCTGGTCAACACCTCCCGCGGGCCGATCGTCGATGAAACCGCCCTGATCGAGGCCCTCCAGCAGCGGCGCCTGGCCGGCGCCGCCCTGGACGTCTTCGCCCAGGAGCCCTTGCCGCTGGCCCATCCATTCCGCACCTTGGAGAACGTGCTGGCCACGCCTCATGTGGGTTATGTCAGCCGACAGAATTACCAGCAGTTCTATTCCCAGATGATCGAAGACCTGCTGGCCTGGGCGGCGGGCCAGCCGACTCGGTTGCTGACGCCGGCGGGCTGAACCCTACCCAAATACTCAGGACAACTCCTTCTGTGGGAGCGGGCTTGCTCGCGAAGGCGGTGTATCAGTCGGGCAAATGTGTGACTGACAGACCGCCTTCGCGAGCAAGCCCGCTCCCACGAAACTGCGTGTTTCGAGCGCCCATAGTTGGCATCAAAACGCCATCGCCCCACCCGCCCTCCAATAGTGCATCGCGCCATTCCATCGCGCACGCCAATGAACCAACGCCCTCCCCCTACACTTTTTCCTTTGCAGGAAACTGCACTTCGTCGGTGCGTACTCCCCTTCGTCGTGTAAGACATTGCCGCTAAAAAACGTGATTGTCGGACAATGCGACGAACCGAGGCGCACCGCTCTAGGATATGACCTAGACTGCCAAACCGGGGAGAAAACCGACCGGTCATCCGGACGAAAAAAAGTCGAAACTTTTCGCAACGGCGACAGGTCAGGTTAGAGGTAGGGCAACAGCGACTGGTGCAGTCCTTGCACTGGTCATTGCAACAGCTCCTTCAGCTGATTCGCTTCGTCGCGTTTGGGTAGCCGTTCGCTTTCCTTGCGTAGCGCTTGTGCGCCTGGCCGCAGGATTCGGCCAATGAAACAACAGCTCTGGCGCGTGCCGGAAACAGATCGAGAAAATGGGAGATATTTATGATCAGTGCTGCCTTGGAACCACAACAAGTCCGTTCTCAATTACCGCCGGCGGCCGGATCGCCGACGGCCCCGGTGCTGGTCACCGGCGGCAAGGCACTGCTCCCTGTCGTTCGACAGAATCCCAATCGCAAGAAAGTCTTGTTCGTCACCTCGGAAATCGCCGACCTGGTCAAGACCGGCGGCCTGGGCGATGTGTCCTCGGCACTGCCTCGGGCCATGGCGGGGCTGCATGATGTCCGGGTGCTGATCCCTGGCTATCCGCAAGTGATGAACAGCGGCAATCCGATCCACATCGTCGGCGAACTGGGTGGCCACGCAGCACTGCCGCCCTGCAAGATCGGGCGCATGGACATGGCCGACGGCCTGGTGATCTACGTACTGATCTGCCCGGAACTGTTTGCCCGCGAAGGCTCTCCCTACGGCGCCAACAACGGTCGCGACTGGCCGGACAACCACATTCGCTTCGCCCGCCTGGGCCTGGCCGCCGCCGACATCGCCGCCAACCTGGCGCAGATCCACTGGTGCCCGGACCTGGTCCACGCCCACGACTGGCCAGCCGGGTTGGCGCCAGCCTACATGCACTGGCGCGGGCAACGCACCCCGACCCTGTTTACCATCCACAACCTGGCGTACCAGGGCGTGGTCAGCCTGGCGTCCTGCCCGGAACTGGGCATCCCCGAGCACGCCCTGCAACAGGAAGGCATGGAGTTCTACGGCAAACTGTCGTTCCTCAAGGCCGGGATGGCCTACTCCAGCCACATCACCACTGTCAGCGCCACCTATGCCCAGGAGATCACCACCCCTGAGTTTGGTTGCGGACTCGACGGTTTCCTGGCTGCCAAGACCCAACAAGGCTTGCTCAGCGGCATCCCCAACGGCATCGATGAAAGCTGGGATTCGGCCACCGACACCCACCTGTTCCGTCAGTTCGCCATGGGCGACTGGGAAGGCAAGGCCGTCAACGCCAGCCATGTGCGTGAACTGTTTGGCCTCGACGACTCCACTGGCCCGCTGTTCGCCGTGGTTTCGCGCTTGGTTTACCAGAAAGGCCTGGACCTGACCGAAGCGGTCGCCGAGTTCATCGTCGAATCCGGCGGCCAGATCGCCATCATCGGCCGCGGCGAACCGGAGGAAGAACAGGCCATGCGCGAACTGGCACTGCGCTTCCCCGGCCGCATCGGCGTGCGCATCGGCTTCAACGAAACCGATGCCCGGCGGATGTTCGCCGGCAGCGATTTCCTGCTAATGCCGTCGCGCTACGAGCCCTGTGGCTTGAGCCAGATGTACGCCCAACGTTTCGGCTCGCTGCCGGTGGCGCGCAATACCGGAGGCCTGGCGGACACCATCGAAGATGGCGTCACCGGTTTCCTGTTCGATGAGTCCACCGTGGAGAGCTACCAGCAGGCCTTGAGCCGGGCCTTCAAGGTCTTCGAGTTCCCCGACCTGCTCAACGCCATGCGCTGCCGGGCCATGTCGGCACCGTTCAACTGGCGCCAGGCCGTGGAACCCTACGCCGAACTCTACGAACAGCTGGTGGCGAAGTCACTGGGAAAATCGGCCAGACAATGAGGTAACAATGACGTCAAGGACGCCTGATACATGGACCCACGGGGCGGTCACGCTGGACGACGAGCACACCCGCTTCGCCCTCTGGGCCCCGGATGCCTTTTTTGTCAGTGTCGAACTCGACACTGGAGAGTCAATACCGCTACTGCCCCAAGCCGACGGCTGGTTCATGATCCAGACCCGTTGCCCCGCCGGCACCCGCTACCGCTACAACATCGATGGCGAGCTGGAGGTGCCGGACCCGGCCTCTCGCGCCCAGGCCGGCGACATCGACCGTCACAGCGTGGTGGTCGACCCCCATGCCTACCCGTGGCGGCACACCCAATGGTGTGGCCGTCCCTGGCACGAAGCCGTCATCTACGAATTGCACGTGGGCGCCCTGGGCGGCTTCAACGGTGTCGAACAGCATTTGGCCCGCCTGGCCGGGCTGGGCGTCACCGCCATCGAGCTGATGCCGCTGGCGCAGTTTCCCGGCGATCGCAACTGGGGCTACGACGGGGTCCTGCCCTACGCGCCCCAAGCCTCCTACGGCACGCCTGAACAGCTCAAGCATCTGATCGACAGCGCCCACGGCCATGGGCTGTCCGTCATCCTGGACGTGGTCTACAACCACTTCGGCCCCGACGGCAATTACCTGCATCGCTATGCCAAGGGCTTCTTCCGCGAAGACAAGCACACGCCCTGGGGCGCGGCGATCGATTTCCGCCGCCGCGAAGTGCGGGACTTCTTCATCGACAATGCGCTCATGTGGCTGTTGGAATACCGCTTCGACGGCCTGCGCCTCGACGCGGTACACGCCATCGAAGACCCGGACTTTCTCCAGGAGCTGGCAGCCAGGGTGCGCGAACAGGTGGACCCGGGCCGGCATGTCTGGCTGACCGTGGAAAACGAACACAACCAGGCCAGCCTGTTGGAACAGGGCTACGACGCCCAGTGGAACGACGATGGCCACAATGCCCTGCACGTACTGCTGACTGGCGAGACCGACGCCTACTACGCCGACTATGCCGAGCAGCCGACGGAACAACTGGCACGGTGCCTGAGCCAGGGTTTTGTCTTCCAGGGCCACACCAATCGCCACGGCGAATCCCGGGGCGAACCCAGCGGTCACCTGCCACCGAGCGCATTCGTGCTGTTCCTGCAGAACCATGACCAGGTCGGCAACCGTGCCCTGGGCGAACGCCTGCATCAGCTCGCCCCGCCTCAGGCCTTGCAGGCAGCGACTGTCTTGTTGCTGTTGTCACCGATGATTCCGCTGCTGTTCATGGGCGATGAGGTGGCCGCCGAACAACCGTTCCTGTTCTTTACCAGTCATCACGGCGAACTGGCAGAACTCGTGCGCGAAGGCCGACGCAACGAGTTCAAGGCGTTCAGTGCCTTTGCCGATCCGCAGAAACGCGAGCGAATTCCCGACCCCAACGCGGCCAGCACCTTCGAGGTTTCACGGCCAAGCCTGGAATCGCAACGTGCGGAGCAGCAGGCCAGCGAGGCGCTGTATCGCCAACTGCTGAAAATCCGCCGTGAAGAGATCGTCCCGCGCCTGCCCGGTGCCCAGGCCCTGGGGGCCGATGTACTGGGCCATGGTGCCGTCAGCGCACGCTGGCGACTGGGCGATGGCAGTGTGTTGCGCATCGACCTGAACCTTGGCGACCAGCCCGTCGCACACCAAGCCCCGGAAGAGGCACGCATTCTTTTCGAACATCCGCAGCAGGTCGTGGGTCTGTTGCAACAGGGCGTCCTTGCGCCCTACAGCGCGCTGGTCAGTCTGACGCAGGCGACAACCTTGCCCAACATCACTGGAGAGCGCCTATGAGCGATGCGCAACTGGAAATCCTCGCCAGCCGAGCGGGTCTGGCGGTGGATTGGATCGATGCCAATGGCCGGGCCCAGAAAGTCTCGGCGGCAGTCTTGCGCTCGGTCCTCACGGGCCTCGGCCACCCAGCTGGAAGTGCCCAGGAAATCGACGCCAGCCTGCTGCAGTTGCAGAAAGATCAACAGAACCATCAACTGCCACCGCTGATCACCGCCGATGTCGGGGCCAGCCTGGACTTGAGCCGCTACTTCGAGGCCGGGACACCCTGCGAAATCAAACTCGAAGACGGCGCGACGCTGAATCTGAACCTCGATGCCGACGGCAAGCTGCCGGGCATGGTCCCGGTGGGTTATCAGCACGTCAACATCCGGGGCCAGCATTTCACTCTGGCCGTCGCACCTGCCCGCTGCTACAGCGTGGCCGATGCGGTGGACGACCCGACGCCCCGAGCCTGGGGCTTGAGCGCGCAATTGTATGCCCTGCGACGCCCCGGGGACGGCGGTTTCGGTGATACCCAGGCCCTGGAGGAACTGGTGCGGGTGGCCGGCGAACGCGGCGCCGACGCCGTTGCCATCAGCCCGATGCACGCGATGTTCAGCAGCGACACCGGGCGCTACAGCCCTTACTCGCCGTCCAGCCGACTGTTCCTCAACAGCCTGTACGCCGCCCCCGGCACCATCCTCGGCGAACGCGCCCTGCGCACCGCCATCGACGCCACCGGCTTGACCAACCAACTGCGCAACCTGGAAGAGCAGCCGCTGATCGACTGGCCAGTCGCCGCCCAGGCCAAGCAGAAAATCCTCCGCGCCCTGTACGACGGGTTCAGCCAGGGCGCGCACCCGCTGCATGAAGACTTCAGCAGTTTCCGCCACACCAGCGGCGAAGCCCTGGAAAACCATTGCCGCTTCGAAGCCTTGCAGGCCGAACGCGCCGCCCGGGGCGAAAGCCTCGACTGGCGGCAGTGGCCGGAAGAATGGCGCGATCCGCGCAGCGCGGTCCTGGCCCATTTCGCCGAAGAAAATGCCGACGAAATCGGTTTCTACGCCTTTTGCCAATGGTTGATCGCCCGCTGCCTGGAACGCGCCCAGAGCGCAGCCAAATCCAGCGGCATGGGCATCGGCCTGATCGCCGACCTGGCGGTAGGTGCCGATGGCGCTGGCAGCCAGGCCTGGAGCCGGCAGGATGAGCTGCTCGCCTCGTTGACCGTGGGCGCACCGCCGGACATTCTCAATCGTTCCGGCCAAGGCTGGGGCATTTCGGCGTTCTCCCCGGAAGGCCTGGTGCGCAACGGCTTTCGCGCCTTCATTGAAATGCTGCGGGCCAACTTTGCCCACGCCGGTGGCTTGCGCATCGATCACGTCATGGGCTTGCAACGGCTCTGGGTGATTCCCAACGACGCCCCACCCAGCGACGGTGCCTATCTGTATTACCCGGTAGACGACCTGTTGCGCTTGCTGGCACTGGAATCCCATCGGCACCAGGCCATCGTGTTGGGCGAAGACCTCGGTACCGTGCCGGATGGTTTGCGGGACAAACTCAGCGCCCGCTCGATCCTCGGCATGCGCGTGCTGTTGTTCGAACAGGACAACACCCACTTCAAACCCATCCTCGACTGGCCGGACAACGCCCTGGCCACCACCAGCACCCATGACTTGCCGACGCTCAACGGCTGGTGGCACGGTCACGACATCGACTGGAACGCCCGGCTGGACCTGATCGACTCCCACACCGAAATGGACTGGCGCAAACACCGCGAGCGCGAACGCGAAGGTCTGCGCCAAGTGCTGAATCAGGATCCGCAGAATTTTCGCGAAGAACACCGCGAGACCGATCAGGTGCTGGATGCCAGCGTGCGCTTCCTCGGCCACACCCGCGCACCGCTGGTGTTGCTGCCACTCGAAGATGCCCTGGGGATTGAGGAGCAGGCCAACCTGCCCGGCACCATCGATACCCATCCCAATTGGCGCCGCCGCCTGGCCCAACAGAGCCAGGCGTTGCTGGATCACCCGGACGCCGCCCGGCGTCTGGAAATACTCGCCTGCGCGCGACTTCAGGCGAACGAGCGTGACCGATGAAACAGCCATTGATCCAACCTCTGCGGGCAACATTGCGCCTGCAGTTCCATAAAGGCTTCACCCTGGACGATGCCATACCCCAGGTGCCGTACTTCGCCGCGTTGGGCATCAGCCACATTTATGCCTCTCCGCTGCTCAAGGCCCGGGCCGGTTCCATGCACGGCTACGACGTGGTCGATCCAACCCTGGTCAACCCCGAGCTGGGTGGCGAAGCCGCGCTCAAGCGCCTGGTTGCAGTCTTGCGCGAGCACCGGATGGGCTTGATCCTCGACATCGTCTCCAATCACATGGCTGTCGGCGGTAATGACAATCCCTGGTGGCTGGATCTGTTGGAATGGGGTCGACTCAGCCCCTACGGCGAGTTCTTCGATATCCAGTGGCATTCCCCCGACCCGCTGATGGAAGGCCAGTTGTTGCTGCCGTTCCTGGGCAGCGACTACGGCGTGGCCTTGCAGGAAGGCACCTTGCGACTTCGCTTCGATGCCACCGATGGCAGCTTCTACGTCGAACACTATAAACACCGCTTCCCGATTTGCCCGATGCACTACGGCGAGCTGCTCAAACCCGCCGAAACCCTGCCCGTCGAACAGGCCGAATCACTCAAGACCCTGGCTGAGCGCTTCACCACGCTGAATTACCAGACCGATGCCCACGCCCTCGCCCGCCCGCTGCAAACGGAGTTGCGGGACCTGGCGGCACACGCCGGCATCCTGGCCGCCATCGAGGCCAACCTGGCTGGCTACGACGCTACCCAGCCCCAGGGTTTCGAACGCCTGCATCAATTGCTGGAGCGCCAGAGCTACCGGCTCGCCAGCTGGCGCACCGCGGCGGACGACATCAATTGGCGGCGCTTTTTCGATGTCAATGAATTGGGCGGGCTGCGGGTCGAGCGTCCGGCGGTATTCGAAGCCACCCATGCCAAGATCTTCGAATTGATCGGCGAAGGGTTGGTGGATGGGCTGCGGATCGATCACATCGACGGTCTTGCCGACCCTCGTGGTTACTGCCGCAAATTGCGCCGACGCGTGAATTCGCTGTCGCCGACCCGACACCTGCCGATTTTCGTCGAGAAGATCCTCGGCGATGGCGAGACGTTGCGGCGGGACTGGAACATCGACGGCAGTACCGGTTACGAGTTCATGAACCAGGTCTCGCTGTTGCAGCATGACCCGGCCGGTGCCGCCCCCCTTGCCGAATTCTGGAGCCGGCACAGTGAGCGGCCGGCGCACTTCATCGAAGAAGCCCGCCTGGCTCGCCAGCAGATACTCAATGGCTCCTTGGCCGGGGATTTCGAAAGCGTTGCCCAGGCCCTGCTGCAAGTGGCCCGGGACGATGTGATGACCCGCGACCTGACCCTGGGTGCGATTCGGCGGGCCTTGCAGGAGTTGATCGTGCATTTCCCGGTGTATCGCACCTACATCACGCCGTTGGGACGCTCCGCTGAAGACGAGGTGTTTTTCAACCAGGCCCTGGAAGGCGCCCGGCAAACCCTCGGCGAAGCCGACTGGCCGGTGCTCGACTGCCTGGCTGGCTGGCTCGGTGGCATGCCTTGGCGGCAACGCCCCCGCGGCAGCCAGCGCAAACGCCTGCGCCACGCTTGCGTACGCTTCCAGCAACTGACCTCGCCGGCCGCCGCCAAGGCCGTGGAGGACACCGCCCTCTATCGCTCGGCGGTGCTGCTGTCGCGCAATGACGTAGGCTATGACACCGAGCATTTCAGCGCCCCGGCGCAGGCGTTCCACCAAGTGTGCGCCGAACGCCTCGAGCATTTTCCCGACAACCTGATGACCACCGCCACCCACGACCACAAGCGCGGCGAAGACACCCGCGCCAGGCTGGCCGTGCTCAGCGAGCGCGCCGACTGGTACACCGCCTGCGTGGAGCAATGGCGCATCCTCTCGCCTTCGCTACACAGCGACCCGGCGGCGCCCTCGGCCGGTGATGAACTGATCCTGTACCAGGCGTTGCTCGGCAGTTGGCCGCTGGACCTCGACCTCCAGGACCACCAGGCGCTGGCCGCCTACAACGAGCGCCTGTGGCAATGGCAACGCAAGGCCCTGCGCGAAGCCAAGTTGCAAAGCAGCTGGGCGGCGGTCAACGACGCTTATGAGCAAGCCACCCAGATGTTCCTCGAACGCCTGCTGCTGGGCGATGAGGGGCTGCCCTTGCGCAGCGCCATCGCCGAGGCGGTCCAGGCCGTCGCGCCGGCGGGCGCCCTCAACAGTCTGGCGCAAACTTTGCTGCGCATGACCGTACCCGGCGTACCGGACTTGTACCAAGGCAACGAGTTCTGGGACTTCAGCCTGGTGGACCCGGACAACCGCCGCCCGGTGGATTTCCAGGCACGCCGCGAAGCGATGCAGGCCGACAACACCCCAGCCGCGTTGGTACGCGATTGGCGTGACGGCCGGATCAAACAGGCATTGATCGCCCGGACACTGGCCGTGCGAGCCGAGTATCCGCAGCTGTGGCGCCAGGGCCGCTACCAACCGCTGGAAGTGCTCGGTGAGCAGGCCCATCGGGTACTGGCCTTCATGCGTGAGGACTCGCAACATCGAGCGATCGTTGTCGTACCTGTCCATGCGGCGCATTTGCTGGAAAACAGTGCCGTGCCGCTGGTGGCTGCGTCGGATTGGGGCGATACCCGCGTATCGTTACCGTTCGCCGCCAAGGATGAAAAACTGAAGGGACTTTTTTCAAGCGCAACAGTCACACCCCAAAGGGAGCTGCTGATCAGCACCGCGCTGGGGAATTTCCCGGTCAATGTCTTTATCCAACCTTGAGTTGAATCAGGAGCACTGCGATGAGTACCGACGATAAACGCATTCGCGAATTCGCCTATCAGATCTGGGAGTCCGAAGGTAAGCCTGCCGGGCAGGAAAAACGCCACTGGGAGATGGCGCGCAAACTGGCCGAAGCCGAAGCGCTGGCGCCGAGCAAGCCACCCAAGGCCGCGAGTAAATCGGCGGCCAGCAAGACCGATGGCGCCAAGCCTGCCGCAACCAAGGGCACCGCGGCCAAGACCGCCGCGAAAAACACCACGCCCAAGGCCAAGCCAGCGGCCAAGCCTTCCGCGACGACCGCAGCGGTCGTGCCACCGGCGAACAAGGCCGCTGACAAAAAACCTCGGGCACCGCGCAAGCCGCCGGCGGTTTGATTCGTCCTATCGATCTCCTCGTCAGCTGGGAGCAAGGCTTGCTCGCGAAACAGGCGCCTCGATGTCCGGAGGAACCCATCGCTTCGTCGCGGGCCAGCCTTGCTCTCACAAAGAAGCAACTCTGTTCCACGTAACGGGATAAATACCCCTCGCCACAGTTGAAGGGTGATGCCATCCCTTTCGAGTGAACCGCATCGCTGTATCTGTCTGTTTTTTTGCAGGAGCAACTATGACCCGTCCAAACAAAACCACGCCGCCGCCCGTTATCGAGGCTTCGCGGATTCGTGAAGGGCTGCCTTTTCCACTGGGTGCAACCTGGGATGGCCTCGGGGTCAACTTCGCGCTGTTTTCAGCCAATGCCACCAAGGTCGAACTGTGCATTTTCGATGATGCCGGCGAAGTCGAACTCGAACGCATCGAGCTGCCGGAGTACACCGACGAGATTTACCACGGTTATCTGCCGGATGCCCATCCGGGATTGATCTATGGCTACCGGGTCTATGGCCCCTATGATCCGGCGAACGGCCATCGCTTCAACCCGAACAAGCTGCTGATCGACCCCTACGCCAAACAACTGGTCGGTCAATTGAAGTGGTCCGAAGCCCTGTTCGGCTACACCATCGGCCACCCCGACGGCGACCTCAGTTTCGATGAGCGCGACAGCGCCCCGTTCGTGCCCAAGTGCAAAGTCATCGACCCCGCGCACACCTGGGGCCACGACCAGCGCGTCAGCGTGCCGTGGGACAAGACCATCCTGTATGAAACCCACGTGCGCGGCCTCACCATGCGTCACCCGTCGGTGCCCGAGAACCTGCGCGGTACGTTCGCCGGGCTGATGGTCGACGATGTGCTGGAGCATATCCGCAAGCTGGGTGTCTCTTCGGTGGAACTGCTGCCCATCCATGCCTTCGTCAATGACCAGCACTTGCTGCACAAAGGCATGACCAATTACTGGGGCTACAACAGCATTGCCTTCTTCGCGCCCGACCCGCGCTACCTGGCCAGCGGCAAGATCGCCGAGTTCAAGGAGATGGTCGCCCACCTGCACGAGGCCAACCTGGAAGTCATCCTCGACGTGGTCTACAACCACACCGCCGAGGGCAACGAACAGGGCCCCACCCTGTCCATGCGCGGCATCGATAACGCCTCCTACTACCGGCTGATGCCCGACGACAAGCGCTACTACATCAACGACTCCGGAACCGGCAACACCCTGGACCTGAGCCATCCCTGCGTGCTGCAGATGGTCACCGACTCCCTGCGCTACTGGGCCACGGAAATGCATGTCGATGGCTTCCGCTTCGACCTGGCGACCATTCTCGGCCGTTACCATGACGGTTTCGACGAGCGCCACAGCTTCCTCGTCGCCTGCCGCCAGGATCCGGTACTGCGCCAGGTGAAAATGATCGCCGAGCCTTGGGACTGTGGCCCTGGGGGCTACCAGGTAGGACACTTCCCGCCGGGCTGGGTCGAGTGGAACGACAAGTTCCGCGACACGGTACGGGCCTTCTGGAAGGGCGATGACGGCCAGCTCGCCGATTTTGCCAGCCGAATGACCGCTTCGGGCGAGATGTTCAACCAGCGTGGCCGGCGGCCGTATGCCTCGGTGAACTTCGTCACTGCCCACGACGGCTTCACCTTGCATGACCTGGTGTCGTACAACGACAAGCACAACGAAGCCAACGACGAGAACAATCAGGACGGCAGCAATAACAACCTGTCCTGGAACCATGGCGTCGAAGGCCCGACGGATGATCCGGAGATCAATGCGCTGCGCCATCGGCAGATGCGCAACTTCTTCGCCACCCTGCTGCTGGCCCAGGGCACGCCGATGATCGTCGCCGGCGACGAGTTTGCCCGTACCCAGCACGGCAACAACAACGCCTATTGCCAGGACAGCGAGATCGGCTGGGTCAACTGGGACCTGAGCGAGGATGGCGCGACGCTGCTCAAGTTCGTCAAGCGCCTGATCAAGTTGCGCCTGACCTACCCGATCCTGCGACGCGGACGCTTCCTGGTGGGTAATTACAACGAGGACATTGGCGTCAAGGACGTGACTTGGCTGGCCCCGGACGGCAGCGAAATGACCATCGAACAATGGCAGGACAGCCATGGTCGCTGCCTCGGCATGCTGATGGACGGCCGCGCCCAGGAAACCGGTATTCGGCGCAAAGGGGGCGATGCGACACTGCTGCTGGTGGTCAACGCGCATCATGACATCGTCAACTTCCGCTTGCCGGAGGTCCCGGAGGGAAGTTTCTGGACCTGTATGGTCGACACCAACCAGCCGACCGTTCGTGGGCAGGAGCGCTTCGATTTCGATTCCGAATACTCCGTCACCGGACGCTCGCTGCTGCTGTTCGAGCTGCAACGCGAAGAAGAGGATTGAAATACCTGCTGTAAACAGCCATAAGGAACCGCAAGGACGCGGTTTTTTATTCCACACCGTCCAGATTCAAGAAAAAAATGCAGCTCAGATGCACATGTCACGAGACGGATCGGCTGACATGGTCAATACTTCCCCCTGCGGTAGTCTCCAGGATTCGGAGCGCTGTGAATCGCAGTCATGCCCCATCGGTGCCATCGGACAGTAGGCCCGGTGCATGGCTGAAAGATTGAATACACACAAGGATGTCGCTTATGAAGCCCGCCTCTCGCCTGCCTGGCCGGCAGCACCCGCAAATCTGGAACAGTGCCGCGCAACTGGCCGATATTCCGATCATCAGTACCCAGACACTCATTCCCGCCGGCGCACGCGCCGTCATCCTTGCCCCGCACCCGGGCGATGAGATCGGGGCCTGTGGCGGATTGCTGCAGTTGCTGAACAACCTGGACCAGCCCATGTTGCTGATCTCGATCACCGATGGCGCCCTCGCCCACCCCGGCTCACCGCTGTGGAACGACGAACGCCTGCGCGCGCACCGCCCTCACCCCCAGGAAAGCGTCGACGCCCTGCATCGCCTGGGCATCGCTGCCCATGGCCTGCAATGGGTGCGCGGCGGTTTCCCGGAAAAAAACCTGGCCGAACATGAAACCGAACTGGCCACGTTTATTGCCCGTCACCTGCACCCCGGTGACGTGGTGTTCAGCACCTGGCGCCAGGACGGCGACAGCGACCACGACACTGTCGGACGCGCTGGAGCCCTGGCCGCCGACAGGATCGGAGTGGCGTTCAACGAGCTGCCGGTATGGGCCTGGCACTGGCCGGTCCGCGAGCAGAATAAAATCCCCTGGCACCGGGCCCGCAAACTGCGCCTCGACGTCTGGACCACCGCCCGCAAACGTCACGCCATGCACGCCTATGTCAGCCAACTCAGCGGCGAACCGGCGAGCGGCATCGCCCCACTGTTGCCCAGGGTCATCCTTGACCGGATGGGCTTGCCCTATGAGATTGTCTTCATTTGAACGCCTGCCTGTTGTTCGCGATGGCGGTGGTCAGATACACCGCTATCGCGAGCAAGCTCGCTCCCACATTGGATTTGCACCTCCCCCTGTGGGAGCGAGCTTGCTCGCGATAGCGGCAGGCCAGATGCGATGAACCCGGTGGGGACACGAAAAATCCGGAACTGCCGGTGTCTTGGATCAGTCGCATGAACAAGTACGTCTGATTCAGGAGTGAACGTGATTCAAGATCCCGATCGGCGAGCTGTCGAACCCATGCCATCGGACGCGCCTGCGGCGGTTCATCGGCTGCGGGTCCTGACGGTCAACACTCACAAGGGCTTCACCGCCCTCAACCGGCGCTTCATCCTGCCCGAATTGCGCGAAGCGGTACGCAGTACCGGCGCCGATCTGGTGTTCCTGCAAGAAGTGCTCGGCGAACATGACCGCCACGCCTCACGCTACGACAACTGGCCCCAGACGTCCCAGTACGAATTCCTCGCCGACAGCATGTGGAGCGACTTCGCCTATGGCCGTAATGCGGTCTACCCCAATGGCCACCATGGCAACGCCTTGCTTTCCAAGTACCCGATCCGCCAGTTCCGCAATCTCGATGTGTCCATCACCGGCCCCGAGCGGCGCGGGTTGTTGCATTGCGTGCTGGATGTGCCAGGCCACGCCGCGGTCCACGGGATCTGCGTGCATTTGAGCCTGTTGGAAAGCCATCGCCAGTTGCAGCTCAAACTGCTCTGCCAATTGCTCGATTCGCTGCCCGAAGACGCCCCGGTGATCATTGCCGGTGACTTCAACGACTGGCAACTGCGCGGCAACCTCGCCCTCGCCCGCCGAGGTTACTTGCACGAAGCCTTCGAGCACCACCTGGGCCGCCCCGCCAGGACCTATCCGGCCCGCTTCCCGCTGTTGCGCCTGGACCGCATCTACCTGCGCAACGCCAGCAGCCATTCCCCGCAAATACTGGGCAACAAGCCCTGGACCCACCTGAGCGATCATCTGCCGCTTTCGGTGGAAGTGCATTTGTAGAGCGCGCCTTCCCCTACGCTTTCTGTCCGTGGACCTGTAAGTTCTGACAGTAGCGACGCCCTTTATTCGTTGTTAGCGTGCCATTCCATACAGCGAGCGTTGCCAGGCCCTGTGTGCCATCTGTTGCGCAACCGATGCTGAAACGGCATCCATGGGGATGCCGATGCAGAGGGATAGCACATGATTCGGCACGATAAAGGATTCAATCGGCTGTTCAACGCCTTGTGGGTGTCAGCCCCCTTCCTGTTACCCGCACCCGCCGCCATGGCGGCTTGCACGCTGGCGCCAACCGCAGGCGATGACACCTATGTCTGCGACAGCGGCACCAGTCCCGGGCTGACGGATCTTTCAGGTAACAACCGCCTGACCATGCCCGCCAACGGCAGTGGCATCATTACCGGCGATGTCACGTTCGGCACCGGCGTCGACACCCTCGAGATCAACGCCAACGGCGTGATTGACGGTGATGTCGAGCAAGGCTCGGAAGCCGACTCTTTCGTCATGAACGGCGGCAGGATCCTCTCCCTGGCCCAAGGCGACGGCCTCGATCAATTCCTGATGACCGGTGGCACCATCGTCGATGCGTTCGAAGACGGCGACATCGCCAGAATGACGGGCGGTACCATCGGCCGGGTCGACATGAAGCTCGACGACAACGTTTTCGATATGTCCGGCGGCAACATCATCGGCAACCTGGTGACCGGTTTCGGCCAGGACACCATCATCCTCTCCGCGGGACGCATCGGCGGCAATGTCAGTGTCAGCGGCGGCAACGACAGCATTACCGTCAGCGGTGGCGAAATCCTCGGCGAGGTCCGGGCCAGTGCCGGCGATGACCAGTTTCAGTGGAGCGGCGGCCTCATTCACTCGGCCATCCTGATGGGTGACGGCAGCGACACAGCATTATTGAGCAACCTCAATGAAACCCAGCTCGCTACCACACCCAGCTTGAACGGTGGCGCGGGCCAGGACGTCTTGACCTTCAGTGGCAGCACCTCCAGCACCGGCGCCCGTTATCTCAACTGGGAAACGGTCAACCTCACCCAGGGCTCGCAACTGGACCTCAACGACACGCTGACCTTGGGTGACAGCGCCACCGGCACCGGGACGCTCAACATCGAGAGCGGCAGTACGCTGACGGCGACCCAAGGCGTCATTGCCCCTTTTACTGCCGGTCAACTGGCGACACTCAATAACGCCGGCACGATAGACCTTACCCAGGGCAACACCCGCACCAACGACACGCTTACCGTCCAGGGCAATTACGTCGGCGACAATGGCCAGTTGCATGTGCAAACGGCCGTCGGCGCCGATGGCTCCGCCAGCGACAAACTGGTGGTCAACGGCGGGACGCTCACCGGCAATACCGCTATCACGGTCACGAACCTGGGTGGTACGGGTGCACTGACGACCCAGGATGGCATCGAAGTGGTCCAGGCCCTGGGTGGCGCGGTCAGTAACGTCAATGCCTTTTCGCTGGCGCAGTCCGTCTCGGCCGGTGCGTTCGACTACCGTCTGTTCAAGGGCGGCGTGAGCGGCAACCCAGACAACTGGTACCTGCGCTCCACCGTGGTCGCCGGGCCGGTAGCGGCGCCCATCCCGACGGCGCCTCCCGCGCCGGGCGCGCCCCCCGTCCCGGCTCTGCCGCCCTTGCCAACCGCAGTGCCCGGCGCGGCCCCCATCCCGTTGTATCGCCCGGAAGTGCCGACCTGGTCGGTGCTGCCTCCGGCGGCGGCGCAATTGACGTTGATGGCCCTCGGTACGTTCCATGACCGTCAGGGTGACCAGCGCCTGCTCACGGAAACCGGCGCGTTCGGCGCGGGTTGGGGCCGGGTCTATGGCGTAGACCTTGATAAAACCTGGGCCGGCACGGTGACGCCGCAGTTCGATGGGTCGATCAAGGGGTTCCAGGTGGGCAACGATCTGTACAGCTCGCTTCTGTCCGGCGGCCAGACCCAGCGCATTGGCTTCTTCGTCGGGCACACGGAATTGAACGGCGATGTCAAAGGCTTCAACCTGGGGTTCGAAGGCCGGCACGCCGGCAAGATAGAGCTCGACGGCGACAGCTACGGGCTCTACTGGACGCTCACCGACCCCAATGGCGGCTACGTCGACACCGTGGTGATGGGCACCCGATTGAACGGCGACAACCGTTCCGAGCGCGGCCTGAAAATCGATAATCGCGGGCACGCTTTGACCGCTTCGGCAGAGACTGGCTACCCCTTCAAGGTGACCGCTGACTGGGACTTTGAACCCCAGGCCCAGATCATCTACCAAAAGGTTTCCCTGGATACGCAAAACGACGGGGTCTCCAAGGTCGAATTCGATTCCGACGGTGCCTGGACCGGCCGCCTCGGTGCGCGCCTCAAGGGCCGCTACCAGGTCAGCGGCATGCCCGTGGAACCGTACTTGCGCGCCAATCTCTGGCATACGTTTTCCGGCACCGATTCGGTGATATTCGACGACAGCGAACGGGTCGAGACCCAACAACGCGCCTCCACCGGTGACCTCGGGATTGGCGTCACCGTGAGCTTGGCGCCCACCGTTGCCCTGTACGCCGGCGCGAACTACAGCCAAAACCTCGACAGCAACCAGCAACACAGTGTCATGGGGAACGTCGGTTTGCGGATCAGTTGGTAGGCAGGGTACGACAGAGGTTTGACGCCCAAATAATCACCACAACAACCAATTGAAATCAGCGCTTTATTAGCGCTGATTTCATCATGCCACTCATCGTTCATTTTCTTGACGCGCCGCCATCAGTCTTCTTGACTACACCATACTACCCCCGGAAATACAGTCAGGGGCAGGCCTCTGGAACCCGTCAAGACGGGCCGCCAGAGGCTTGCCCCAATCCATTCGGTCGCCCCTCATTCGGGGTAGGAGAGACGCCAAAAAAGCGAGAAATGCATGCGATTGCAAGGCAGGCCCCCATGAGAACCTCCCTCCGTCCACAAGCGTTCACCACCACTTTCCATACCGTCTCGACATCGTTGCTGTTGCTTTCATCCATGGAGGTCCAGGCCTGGCCTGCCGAGGAGAGCCTGCAACCCTGGTACGATCGAACGTCATCCACCCGCCTCAATACCGCACTTGTTGGAAGCGAACCTTCTTCCGGCAAAAGCCCCGCCCTGTTCACATTGCGCCACGGCGACGGCCATACCCAGCGCATGGGACTGATCAGTGGCCAACACCAGATCGTTTCAACCGGCGGCGGCCTGCTGGTGATGCCCGCGCTGGCCGACCCGGACAAAGATGCCCTCAACCTGAAAGGTTCGAGCCTCGGTGCCTATTGGAGCCTGACCGGTCCCACGGGCTGGCACGTCGACCTGAGCGCCAGCGGCGGCCGGGTCAACGGCTACAGCCGCATCGAACAAGGCCAGCGCCAGGCCACCGAAGGCCATGCGGTGACGCTATCGGTCGAAGGTGGCTTCCCTATTGGCATCAGCACCCACTGGGTGGTCGAACCCCAAGCGCAGCTGATCAATCAGCGCGTCACCCTCGATACGCCAAATGCCGGAAGCGGCTCCGGCGACGAACTGAGCAGTTGGAGCGGCCGCGTTGGCGCACGCCTCAAAGGTAACTACCAGGTCAACGGCCTCGGTGTGGAGCCTTACCTGCGAACCAACCTCTGGCACACCGTCCAGGACGCCAGCACGGTGTCCCTGGATAAGGTCGACAAGATCAGCAGCAGTCGAAAATCCTCCACCGTCGAAGTCGGCCTGGGCCTGGTGGCCCGGGTCACGCCAGCGGTAAGCCTGTATGTCAGCGCCGATTACAGCAGTGACGTCGACGATAACGACCTCAACGGCATCATTACCAGCATGGGGGTGCGGATGCGCTGGTGATCCCGGAGCTGTGTAGGAGCTGTCGAGTGCAACGAGGCTGCGATCTTTTGATCTTTCGCTTGAGACTCAAGTGTCTAGGGAAAGATCGCAGCCTCGCTTCGCTCGGCAGCTCCTACAACGTCGTCCGGCGCAAGCAATCTGCCGCCACTTAAAAAACACCTCCATTAAGGCGTATAACGCTAAAAGCGTTTCATGCCTGCAAGCCGCCCGCCCATGGCTCATTTCATTGATGGAGTAACGACATGACCACAGCCCCCTTCCTCGCCAACCTGTTCCCCGGTGCCGCCGACATCCCCGACGCCTACCGTCTCGAAGGTCGGATCGAGCAGCGCGAATACCTGGTCGACGGTACCCTGGAAACCTGGCAAGGGCCACTGGCCGTCGTCCGCAGCCCCGTCTACCTGACCGGCGAGCTGGGTGATGAACAAGTGATTCTCGGCAGCACGCCCCTGTTGGATGCCGAGACCGCCCTCACCGCCCTGGACGCCGCCGTCCGGGCTTACGATCGCGGCCAGGGCCAGTGGCCGACGATGCGCGTCGCCGAGCGCATCCGCCATGTGGAAACCTTTCTGGCGCGCATGCGCGAGCAGCGCGAGGCCGTGGTCAAGTTGCTGATGTGGGAGATCGGCAAAAATCTCAAGGACTCCCAGAAGGAATTCGACCGCACCTGCGATTACATCGTCGACACCATCAATGCCCTCAAGGAACTGGACCGCCGCTCCAGCCGCTTCGAGCTGGAACAGGACACCCTCGGGCAGATCCGCCGCGTGCCCCTGGGCGTGGCCTTGTGCATGGGGCCCTACAACTATCCGCTGAACGAAACCTTCACCACGCTGATTCCGGCCTTGATCATGGGCAACACCGTCGTGTTCAAGCCGGCCAAGCTCGGTGTGCTGCTGGTGCGGCCGTTGCTCGAAGCCTTCCGCGACAGCTTCCCGGCGGGTGTGATCAACGTGATCTACGGCAGCGGCCGGGAAACCGTCAGCGCGCTGATGGCCAGCGGCAAGATCGACATCTTCGCCTTCATTGGCACCAACAAGGCCGCCAGCGACCTGAAGAAACTCCACCCGCGCCCGCACCGCCTGCGTGCCGCCCTGGGGCTGGATGCGAAGAATCCCGGGCTGGTGCTGCCGGACGTGGACCTGGACAACGCGGTCAGCGAGGCGTTGACCGGCTCGCTGTCCTTCAACGGCCAACGCTGCACGGCGCTGAAAATCCTGTTTGTCCATGAAGACGTGGCACCGGCATTCATCGAGAAATTCAACGCCAGGCTGGCCGGCCTGAAAGCCGGCATGCCGTGGGAAGAGGGTGTGGCGCTGACGCCATTGCCCGAGGCGGGCAAGGTCGACTACCTGCATTCACTGGTCGCCGATGCGGTCGCCAAGGGTGCGGAGGTGAAGAATGTCCACGGTGGCGAGTCACGCAACTCATTCTTCTATCCGGCGGTGCTGTACCCGGTGAACACGGCGATGCGGGTCTACCACGAAGAACAGTTCGGCCCGGTCGTGCCCATCGTGCCGTACCGCGACCTCAATACCGTGATCGATTACGTACTGGAGTCCGACTTCGGCCAGCAGCTCAGCATTTTCGGCACCGACCCGGCACAAGTCGGCAAGCTGGTGGACACCTTCGCCAACCAGGTCGGCCGCATCAACATCAACGCCCAGTGCCAGCGTGGCCCGGACACCTTCCCGTTCAATGGCCGGAAGAACTCGGCCGAGGGCACCTTGTCCGTCCACGATGCGCTGCGCACCTTTTCCATCCGCACGCTGGTGGCGACCAAGTTCCAGGAGAGCAACAAGGCGTTGATCAGCGACATCATCCGTGAGCGGGATTCCAACTTCCTGACCACGGACTACATCTTCTGAGCCACGCCCGGTGGGCTACGACAGGGCTGGGCGACGCCACTTGATGCCCCAGCCCTGTTGCATGCCGGCAGCCGCCAGCAGGATCGCCGCCACCCCCAGCCACTGCAGCGGTTCGAGGCGATGGCCGAAGGCGAACCAATCGACGAAGATCGCCGCGATGGGATAGATGAACGACAGCGCCCCGGTCAACGCGGTCGGCAACCGTTGGATGGCGCTGTACAGCAGCACGTACATCACGCCGGTGTGCACCATCCCCAGGGTCAACAGGCTGGCCCAGGCCTGGGTGTGTTGCGGTAACGCCGAGAAGTTCGCCCAGGGCGCCAGCAGCAACACGCCGGTGCTGACCTGGATCAGGGCAATCAGATGGGGTGGCATGCCCGTCAGGCGCTTGATGATCAACGCCGCGACGGCATACAACAACGCAGCCCCCAACGCCAACGCAATGCCCAGCAGATAGTCACCACCGCCCTGCCCTTGCTCACCATGGGCACTGACGATGGCCAGCATTCCGAGAAACGACACCGCCAGCCAGAACAGTTTTTGCGCGGTGATCTTCTCCCCCAGGAACAACGCCGCCAGCCCTACCAACATGAACGGCTGGACGTTATACACCGCTGTGCCGATGGCGATCGAAGCACGGGAATAAGAAGCAAACAACAACACCCAGTTACCGACGATCGCCACACCACTGAGCACCGCCAGCAGGAAGGTGGTACGGGTGAGGATGCCGGGCCGCAAAAAGCCGAAACCGGCGCAGATCAGCAGCAAAGTCACGCCGCCGAACACGCAGCGCCAGAACACCACATCCAGCACCGGCAAACCGGAAACCAGCACGAACCACCCAATGGTTCCGGAGATCAGCATGGCGGCGGTCATTTCCAGCGAACCGCGGCGTAAGGTCTTGTCCATCTTCAGGCTCCTTCAGCAAGTGGGCACAGTATGCCGAGCCGACCGGAGCCTTCTCCATGACTTGAAAAAGGCTAAACTGCGTTTCGGCCTTTTTTATCAAGGCAACTTCACGCATTCGCCTAATGGAGCTGAAATGACTGACGACATTGACCAGATCCTCATCAGCGCCCTGATGGAAGACTCCCGACGCTCCCTCAAGGCCCTGGCAAACCTCAGCGGCCTGTCCTCCCCCAGTGTCGCCGAACGTCTTCGCCGGCTCGAGGAACGCGGCGTGCTCAGGGGCTACACCGTCGAGGTGGACCCCAAGTGCTTCGGCTATCAACTCCAGGCCATCGTGCGCATCCGCCCGCTGCCAGGGCAGTTGCAGGAAGTGGAGCGGCAGATCCAGGCCAACGCTGAATTCACCGAATGCGACAAGGTTACCGGCGACGACTGCTTCATCGCGCGCCTGCATGTGCGCTCGATGGAACAGCTGGATACCTTGCTGGACAAGCTCAATATCCACGCCGAGACCAATACGGCCATTGTCAAGAAGACCCCGGTCAAGCGGCGGTTGCCGCCGATGGCGTGAGTGGAAACCGGCCTCGGGTCATCCGAGGCCGGGAAAGAGGGTTATTCGAGCTCTTCCAACTCGGGACTGCGCTGCACTTTGTGCACTTGTTCCTCAGGCGCGTTGCTCGCTTTGATCAACCTGAGCGTCTGGAGTTTGGTGCAGGCATTGACGCCATCGGCATAGACGCCGCTGTGGTTGCACTTCCAGTCATAGAAATTGGCCAGGGCTCCGGACAGTTGCAGGCTGTAGTCCGTGCTTTGCGTGCCCGGGCTGAACGGTTGACCGGCCGGAATGTTCTGGAACCATTGCATCCAGACATCGCCTCCCACAGGTGGCGGGTTGGCCTGGAACGTCGGGTTCATGATCGCCAATTGCTGGTACTCGGCGGTCATGTGGCAACTCAGGCAGGACGCCTGGGGGTTGTCCACCGGCCCATTGAGTCGCCCGTTCCAACCCAGGTGGGTCGGTGGCAGTTCCTGGGTGGCGTTGATCGCGGTCTGTTTCAGGGCCGGGTTGATCTTGGTGACCACCGGCTTGGGGTTGGTGAAGTCGTTGCCGGTTTCCTGGGGATCATTGCCCCACATGATCCCCACCGGCACCAGATTGTTCCAGTTCGCCTTGCCGGTCTTGGCGCCGTTGTATTGGAACGTGCCGAACAGCCAGCCAGTATCGCTCACGCGGGTGTCGCGCACGGCAATGTCCATCTGAATCAGCGCCACCTTGGTGACGGACCGTTTTGTCGAGCTGAAGGTTTCGGTTGTGTAGGCTTTCCAGAGCAACGGATTCGCCAGGAACGGCACCGTCTTGACGTCTATATCGGCGAACAGCGCCTTGCAGACCACCGTGCCGTTGGCAAAGCTCTTGGGTTTGGAGGTATAGCTTGGGTCTGGATTATCCGGGTCTTTCCAGACCTGGCCGATGGTGTAGGCCCCTATGTCGTTATAGATACCCACCGCGTAGGTCTGCCCGCTCTCGGTTTGCGTACTTGCCAGCTGCCCGGGCTGAATCGGTGCCTCCTTGGTCAGCCCGCTGATGCCTTCACGACCGTTGGGACCGTAATGCTGCCAAGGCATGTGATACCACCGGCGAATCTTGTTGTTCTGTACTTTCCAGCCGATTTCAGTATTGCCTTCCAAGCAATACTTTTTCACTTCCTCCATGTACGGGCGCCAGGTTTCAAAGTCATTGGAGAATGTCTTGGGCAAATGTTGGAAGAATGCCGGTACCGACGATGCGCCCGGGGCCACCTTCGGATAGTCCTGGCTGAGCTGGAACGGCGCTCCGGCGTATGCACTCTTGGGCGGGGCGTAGCCGAAATCGGGGAAGACTCCGGCATGGACGCTAGCGGTGGACAATGCCCCCGTCAGGGCCAGCCACGCAATGATCTTTCCTTGAGACTGCTTCATCAATATCTCCTTATAGGGAAGCGTCTGCTATCGCATCGGATTCCTGGCCGATGTGCAGGGCCTCCTTCTGTTATCAGGCTGCAGCATGATGCCCAAGCCTGCTCACGGTCCTGCGGAGTCGCCTTGATAGCCTCCCGCCCCCAACGAACGGCCACGACCAGACCGGGCTCGCTAGCCGAATACGTGATGGGGGAACTTCAGGTAGGTAACCAAGCGATCCACTTCTTGCCTCCCATGGCAATACGCTTCCATTTCCATAGGTGTAGATCATTTATTCAAAGGTGCCATCAGTTTCAGATTTTTTGTTGGCCATTGGCCACAACTCGAAACACGGGCGAAAAAAAGCCCGCCGAAGCGGGCTTTTTCGTTCATCGCGGATGCGATCAGTCGTCGCGACCCATCAGGCCGAACAGCTGCAGCAGGCTGACGAACAGGTTGTAGATCGATACATACAGGCTGACAGTCGCCATGATGTAGTTGCGCTCGCCGCCGTGGATGATGGCGCTGGTCTGATACAGGATGCAGACCGACGAGAACAGCACGAAGCCGGCGCTGATCGCCAGTTGCAGGCCGCTGATCTGGAAGAAGAAGCTGGCCAGCACGGCCCCCATCAGGACGAAGAAACCTGCGGTGATGAAACCGCCGAGGAAACTCATGTCCTTGCGGGAAATCAGCACGTAGGCCGACAGGCCACCAAATACCAGGGCGGTCATGGCAAAGGCCGAGCTGACCACTTCGGCACCGCCCTGCATTTGCAGGTAGCGATTGAGGATCGGGCCGAGCAGGAAGCCCATGAAGCCGGTCAGGGCGAAAGCCGACACCAGGCCCCAGGCCGAATCACGGAGTTTGTTGGTGAGGAAGAAAAGACCATAGAAACCGATCAGCACGACGAAGATGTTCGGGTAACCCACCCGCATCTGTTGTGCGACGTAGGCCATCACACCGCTGAAAGCGAGTGTGAGTGCCAGCAGGCCATAAGTGTTGCGCAGGACGCGGCTAACCTCTAGCTGCTCAGCCTGCACGCTGTTGTTCACTGCGTAATCCTGTTCGCGCATGGCGACACTCCTCCGGTTTTGAAACATTCAGTGGCAAGGATCATAACAGACGCTCTGTAACAAGCTACGTAGAGAGTTTGACAGTGTGTTTCATTCCGGTATTATGGCGCCCGCAACGCAATACGGAGGTGTGGCCGAGTGGTTTAAGGCAACGGTCTTGAAAACCGTCGACTGTAACAGGTCCATGAGTTCGAATCCCATCGCCTCCGCCATTTTCCAACGTCAAAGCCCTGATTATTCAGGGCTTTTTCGTGTCCGGCATTCAGAATGCCTATGGCAGCTTCAGCATTGGATATCGCTATGGCAAACCCCGCACCGCCACTCAAGGAAAGAAAAGTGACCAGCAAAACCATCGGCTCCATCGTTGCTGCAATCATCGGCATCGTCTTGTTGTGCGTACTGTTCGGCAGTTGGTACACGGTCGACGAGACCGAGCGCGGCGTGCTGCTGCGCAACGGGGCGCTGGTCGGGGTGGTTGAACCGGGATTGTCCTTCAAGACGCCCTTCATCGAATCCGTACGCATGATCAGCGTCCAGAGCCAGGTCACCGCTTACGAAGACCTGCAGGCCTACAGCAAGGATCAACAGTCCGCCCAGCTCAAAGTGTCCGTGTCCTGGCATATCGCCCCTTCCGATGTGGCGAAGGTCTACACCCAGTTCAAGGACCTTGAAGGCATCCGCGACCGTATGATCAGCCGCCAGGTGCCGACCCAGGTGGAAAACGTCTTTGGCAAGTTCAACGCCGTGGCTGCCGTGCAGAACCGCGTCCAGCTGGTCAACGATATTTCCACGGCCATCAAGGCCACCATTACCGGGCCGGTGATCATCGACAGCGTCCAGGTCGAAAACATCGATTTCAGCGATGCCTACGAAAAAGCCATCGAAGCGCGCATGGCCGCTGAAGTCCAGGTCAAGACCCGCGAACAACAACTCGCCACCGAGCAGGTCCAGGCGCAGATTCGGGTGACCCAGGCGCAGGCGGAAGCCGATTCGCAAGTGGCCCAGGCCAAGGCGGACGCCCTGGCAACCGAGCTGCGCGGCAAAGCCGAAGCCGAAGCCATCAAGGCGCGAGCCCAGGCCCTGGCCAGCAACCAGAACCTGGTGGAACTGACCAAGGCCGAACGCTGGAATGGCGTGCTGCCCACCACCGTGCTGCCGAACAGCGCCATGCCCTTCATCGACATCAAGTGACACCCCAGGCGCGGCCTCCCTGGCCGCGCCAGCTCCATCCCGGAGCGCCCCCGAGCAAGCGTCGCCCCTCTCTAGCGCTACACTGCCAATGAACCCGACGTTCATCGTTAGCAGGGAGCTCAACGTGTACCCAGGCAAAAGCAGACCGACACGCACCACCGTACGACGATTACCTCGCCTCCCCTTCGGCTCAGGCCTTGAGCAACTCCCTCCCCCCCGGCAATTCACCGACGCATTCGATAAGCATCCTGGACAGGAGAGTCGCGTGACCACTCTTATCAAGAAATATAAATGGCCTGCCCTGTTGGCCGTCGCGCTTATTGTGTTTTCCGCACTGATATTCTTTTTGATCAAGTCATACACGTACGACTCATCGACCTACTTCGAGTCCCGCGATTTCATTCGTCAACTCAAACAATCCGATGCGAACTGGAACGGCAAGATCCTGAGGAAAAAGATCGGCATCAACAACAATCTGTCACTGGCGCCGCCCCCGGAGGCCGACAGTCGCTGGCAGCAGTTGGAACGACTCAACAACTCCGGCCCCTTGGCGGCGCTTTGGGCGTCCCGGCGCCAGGGTTATGTGGATGCCGTCAAGAACAAGACCTTACTGGTGGAGCAATTCGAACAACACAACGCCCGTCTGCGCACCTCCCTGGATGCGCTGCCGCAGGTCGAAGACCAGATTCAAACGCTGCTCGAGGACATGCACATCGAAAGCCCCATGGAGCGCCTGACCGCGGCGTCCAATGTGCTCGAATTGACCCTGACGACACTGGAGTTCGGGCTTTATGTCACGACAGACAAAGCCCGGGAAGTACAAGACAAGTTGACTGAGCTGGAGCCGTACATTCACCCGTTGCCCGCCACCTATCAGGCGCCCTTCATCAGCCTCATCCAGCACGTCAGGACCATTGTCCAGGAGCAACCGGTGGTCAATGACCTGCTTGACCGCATCAGCGTCATTCCGGTTGCCCAGGAACTGGACAGCATCAATGAGCTGTTGAACGAGACACAGCGCAGGACTGCCGCCACCGACCGTCAATACCACATCTACCTGGCCGTATGCGCCAGTCTGATGGCACTGTTGATGATCTACCTGGCGGTGCGCCTGGTTCGCAGCTATGCCGTGATCAATCAGATCAACCAAGCGTTGCAATCGTCCAACGAACGCCTGGAAGAGCGCGTGCAGGAACGTACCCGTGAGTTGATGGAAGCCGAACGCGAACTGGTGGATGCGGCCCGAATGGCGGGCATGGCCGAAATCGCGACGAATGTGTTGCACAACGTCGGCAATGTGCTCAACAGCGTCAATATTTCCGCCGAGCTGGTAACCCGCAAGTTGAGAAGCAGCAAGACACTCGGACTCACCAAAGCGGTCAACATGATGAACGAACATGCCGAAGACCTTGGCCGGTTCATTACCCTGGATGAAAAAGGCCGGTTGCTGCCGCGTTACTTCAACGAGTTGGTCGACTCCATAGCCGCCGAACAGAAACTGCTTATCGATGAATTGGCACAGTTGACCAAGAGCATCGATCACATCAAGGAAATCGTCACGACTCAACAGACTTACGCAGGGGCCGCCAGGCTGATCGAACCACTCGATGTCAGCGACCTGTTCGAGGATGCGCTGCGCATGAACTCGGGCGCCCTGAGCCGGCATCACGTCACCGTCATCAAGGATTACCAGGACGTACCCGCGATCATGGGGGACAAGCACAGGTTATTGCTGATCCTGATCAACTTGATCAGCAACGCCAAATTCGCCATGTCGCACATCAGCGAACATCCGCGTGAAATGACCCTGGGGATCCGTATCCTCGACGACACCAAGCTGTGCCTGAGCGTCAAGGACCGCGGAGAAGGCATTTCCCCAGAGAACCTGGCGCGCATCTTCAACCATGGTTTCACCACCCGCAAGGACGGTCATGGCTTTGGCCTGCACAGCTGCGCCCTGGCGGCGGTTGAAATGAACGGCCGCCTCCATGTCCATAGCGACGGCCCTGGGCAAGGTGCGCTGTTTACCCTGGAAATCCCGCTGGAGTTGGCGCGCACCCGATCAGCGAAGGATGCAGGCTGACCTAACGCCATCGCGAGCAAGCTCGCTCCCACAGTTTTCCTAGGGTGCGCATCAAGAATGTGCCCACCAGAGAGCTCCTGTGGGAGCGAGCTTGCTCGCGATAGCGGTGTGGCTGTCACCCAGATTTTGAATGCACTGACCGCATCGCGAGCAAGCTCGCCCCCGCCTATTTCGTATTCCCAGGCCGAACGCTACGGCTTCTCCGGGTCGGCAATGCCGCCGCGTAGGCCAGCGCTTCCTCACGGGAAGCAAAGGAGCCCAAACGGTCAGCCTGGGTACAGACTCGCCATGGGCCACTGTTTACGCTGAGCACGTCATAACCGTTGACGTGTATTTTCGTCATCATCGCAGTACTCATGATCACCTCCGACTTTAACAAGGGTGCATCACCTACCATACACGCTGATGATCCAAGGCTGCCGACCGGACGTCGCGAAGCCGACTGCACCCGTGGTGCCCTCAGTGGGAATCCGAATCCCACAGCCAGTCCCACAAGCCCGGCAAATGCACGGGCTCTGCACTGTGATCGACCGTCCGGGCCAAGGCCGCTCGCTCCAATGCCTGGTGGTCATCGTAGAACGGCTTGGCGGCGGTCCTCATGCCGGTCGCCTTGGCGCTATCGAGCAGGATCTGCAGGTATTCGCGGGCATGTCGGGCGGTATAACGATTGATGTCGTGAAAGGTCACCACCACCGGGATGACCCCATCCACCGCTGGCAGTTGTCCGGCGGCGATGCGCTCGCGCACCTCGGAGAGTTGTCGGGTCAGGTTGATCCGCCGCCGAGGGCTCATCGTGATGCCCCAGACCTTGCCGTCATTGGCGCTCAGGTCAGTCAACAGAATGTGCAGGCCATGTTGTCGGTAGGCCGCCGCAGTACGCCTGTCGAAACTCCAGAAAGGAGGCCTGACCAGGGACGGTGCCGCGCCGGTCATGGCGGCGATATCACTCCCGCCGCGGGTGAGCGATTGCTCCAGCTCATCAGGGCTCAGGAACCGATGATTGGTGTGCCAGTAGGTCGCCGTATGGAAACCCAGCACATGGCCTTCCTGCTGCTGCCGACGCATCACCGAGCGGCCGATATCACTGCCGCCGCCCCGCGGCCCGCGGGTCTGCAGAAAAAACACAGCCTTGATGCCGGGCTGTATCGGGTTGTCTGCGAGCGCGTCCAGCACTTGCAGGCTAGGGTTCCAGAAAGACGATGCGCTGGGTCCATCGTCGAATGTCAGCAGGAAACGGATCGGGGGTTGTTCGAGCAAGCGTTGTTCGGTTTGCGGCGTCAGTTCGATGGGGGCACCAATGCAGCCCGATAAACCGATGGCGAGGGCTGCGATGGACAGGACCCTGGCGATTTTTTTCATGTTTTGCCTTTAGTTGATGCCGCGTTGCTTCGCCTTTGATCCCTGGCAGACGGTGTTGAAGCCCACCTTGGAGAAGGGTAACCGGGTTTGGTTCCTTGCACTAACAATGGCCGTTCGCAAAATTTGTTGTCGCCCCCCTGCTTGAGCTTGAGCGGTATTAATTTGACCGTCTGGAAATTCGATGGAATTTTCCCAATGCCTTTGCATCCATCCGTATAGGACTATATTAGGGAGGATTTATGGGCGGGCCATCGCTTTACATCATTGACTACATACTCCATGGCGAACCCAAGTCATTCATTATTCGTGCAGAAGTGATGAATAACTCCGAGGCTTGGCATTGGGCCAGTTGCGACGCGGGCGTTGGGCGTATACCGAAATTCGGCAGGGAGAAGGTCAAACGGGTTTCCAAGCCCCTGGCGGAAAAATACGGCATTACCGATGTACGCTGGCGGGCCAGCGTCGCGCCGACCTGGGTCAAGGAGTCCGGCTGAAATAACGCGCACCGTTTTCCGGCGCGCCGGTTGTCTGGCCGGGCGCCGGATTCTTCGACAGATCCGCAACAACTCAACTACGCTTAAACCACAGCATGACCCGCCCCTGGCGGGTTTCGTGCTGCCTCATCAACCCTGAATGGAGGTGCGACATGTCCGAAAAAGAGTCCATCACCACCCTGCTCACCCTGCTGGAGTCACGTCAGGCCAGGCTCACGGCAGCCTGCAAGGAAATCGCCGATTGGGTCGACCACCAAGGTGGGCACCCTACCGCGGTGCGTATCCGCGACCGGCTCGCCGACATCGACAAAGACGCTCCGTCGATCCAGAGCGCGCTGACGTCACTCAAGCCCGCTGAACCACCGCTGCCCAAGTTCCGCTGACACGCTACGTCAGAGATTTCCCTTGAGTTCTACCGGTTGGAAAACCGATGGAACGCGGCCATTTTTTGCGCCTCGAAATGGATAGGCACCAGTGCAAAAGCCGCAGAGGGAAAATCACATGAATGCCAGAATCCTGCTATTGATCGCTTGTGCAAGCCCCGCCGCCGTCATGGCCCAAGGCTGCGACGTCACCACTCAATCCCAGAGCCAGTCGGTCCCGGTGATCGAAAGCCATAGCTGCTACGAATACAAAGGCATGCCCGCCGAAACCCTGGATTGGTCTTGCAGCAATGAAACCAAGGGAACCCTCAGCACCCAAAAGCGTAAAGTCGAGCGTTGTGCCGAAGGATATGTGGCGACCTGCCAGGCTAGGCTGACCCAGGAAGCGTTAGCCAACCCCCGCTCGACCAGCAAAGACAAGCACGGTGGATCGGCCAACCTTCCCGATAATGCCAAAGTGAATTGGTATTACTACGATGTCGAGCAGCTACAGCAGGCCCAGGAAGACTGCGAAAGCACCGGCGGCGAGTGGAAAAGACAGTGACAGGCCGGCATGTGCGGCGCAGCTTGTTCGTTCCTAGCCCTTGCTGTGCTCCGGTGATGACGGCCCCTCCTTGATGCCACGGGGCCCGGCTACGCCCCAGATGATCAGCCCCAACACCGGCAGGATGATCAGCAGCAGCGCCCAGCCGGCCTTGGTCCCGACCGACTTGTCGCTTCGCAAGACACTGACGATCGCCCATAGATCCACGAGCAGCAACAGCACCGCGACAGCGATCCAGAAGTAACTGGCTAATTCAGACATGGCCTAATCCTCTTCTCGGTTTAAAGATTAGGCACAGCCGTTCAGGCGCCGTTCAAAGAATTTCGCCCATGGCGCGTGCGGCAGCTACCCCCGCTCATTCAGATAAGCGACCCACCGTTCATAGGCTTCATGTTGACGCTGAACCGCCTCATCCCAAGTCGATCCGCTCATTTGATGGACGCATATGAGCTTCATCATTTCCGCTGTCGCCATATCGAGTTCCACCAGGAGTTCATGGGATTTGATCTTGAAGTCTTCAACGGTGGTCATCTGCCTGTCCTTCCCCCTACCGGGAGCAGCCATTGCACCCAACATGGATTCTTTTTTTCGAAGCTGATTCCCTTTGAGGCGATAGCCGGTCGAAAGCCGGGCGCTGACGGTAGGGAAGATCGACTGAAGCGATGACAGACTCAAATGAACTCAGTGTTTTCCACCCCGTGGTGGTCGTACGGACAGGACCCTGAATAATCGATATTTGAACGAGCGACTGATGCCAGGCTCAAATATTGCAGATATATTTCAGTTTAATGACAGTCACGGATCGAGCACCACCATGAAAATTCGAGCGACCGTCATCTGCGAAGACAATCGCCACGTCCTGCTGGTTCGCAAAGCCAATAGCCGCTGGGCGCTTCCCGGCGGTACCGTCGAACGGGGGGAAACCCATGCGGGGGCGGCCATCCGGGAACTGGCAGAGGAAACTGGCCTGGACGTCGAGAACCTGCTCTACCTGATGCGAATCAATGACGGGCAAACCGAGCATCACGTGTTCGAAGCGTCAGTCCGCGATTCGACGGCGGCCCGGCCACAGAATGAAATCAGCGATTGCCTCTGGCACCCGTTGGATGCCATTGCCCAATTGCAAATGAAAAAGGGCATGCGGGATATCCTCGAGGCGTTTCGCCGGCGATTGTGATGAGTCAGTACAAGCGGGAAACCGAAACGAACAAGGGTTTGCATTAGCTTTCGCCCGCAAACCCTTGATTTTAGATGGTGCCCGAAGCCGGAATCGAACCGGCACGCCCTTACGAGCGGGGGATTTTAAGTCCCATGCGTCTACCAGTTTCGCCATTCGGGCGGTAGCGCGATTAGCCATGGGAACGTCGGCAAATCCAATGGCCGAAGTCCTGGCTGGTGCAGCAAGAGGGGGAATATATACATCCCTCCCCTGTGAAGCAAGGTCGCTTATGCCCTTTTCAAGACAAAACCTTTCAATGCTTCGAAAATAAAAAAGCTCCGTAAATCATAGATCTACAGAGCTTTTTAAAAGTGGAGGCCGAAGTCGGAATCGAACCGGCGTAGGTGGATTTGCAATCCACTGCATAACCATTTTGCTATTCGGCCTCAAGACGCTCGATGCAATGCAGCTACATCAACCGCGGTACAAACCTGATCAGGAAATAAGCCACTTGCTCAGCGCTATCTCCTTGAAAACATTGAGATTTTTTACGTCCCAGTGCGTTCGATGGGCGCAATTATGTACTCATTTGCCTAGGCTGACAACCCCTTGATTTCAAAAAAAATTCGTCGAACGATCAGCTTTTCCTCCCCTGGCCAAACCAGCCAGCGAATCCCGGACCGCCCTGGCAAACGCTTGAACTGCAGCGCCATGATTCGCCTCATCGGAAAGCTCGCACGTCGACGGAACAACCGCACCTCCCCCCGGCTCATTCCTTATGTCGCCCCTGGAGAATGAGGAAACCATCATGTCTGAACGACCCAAACTGGTTGCGAGCCGGGCAGCGGTGCCGACTCCGTCGCATCCCAATCTCGGCACACCGGAGCGTGCGGTGTCTTTGCTGGCCGGCACGCTATTGATCGCCAATGGACTGCGCCAGGGCGGGCTCCAGGGTTGGCCGCAGGTGCTGTTGGGTGCCTGTGCCGCCTGGCGCGGTTATTCAGGCACATGCAGGATCAAGCGCGCGCTGACCCACACCCCCTTCGAACAAGCTTTCGAACAGGATCGAGACTGGGACGGCAGCAAGGTGATCTCTCGTAGCATTACCGTGGGTAAACCAAGGGAAGCGGTCTTCGCGTTCTGTCGCAACCCGGGTAATCTCGGTGCGTTGCTGCCCTGGGTCGATGCAATCGAACAGACCGGTGAACGCACCTATCGCTGGGTCGCCCACGGGCCGATGGATAAGACCCTGCATTGCGACATCGAACAGGACGAACCCAAGGACGGCCGCAAGCTGCATTGGACGGCCGCTCCGGATACACGATTCAAGCATGACATCCAGATGCACTTCACTGATGCACCGGCCGGCCGAGGCACGCAGCTCAAGGTCATCGTCGCCTGCCAGACGCTCCCCGGTGCTGCGGGATATGCCCTGGCAGCCGCCCTTTCGAAGTTCTCGGACAAAGCCTTGTTGCACCTGCTGCGCAGCATCAAGCAACAACTGGAAACCGGCGAGGTGGCCACGCATCGAATGCACGCCCCCGGCACCAAGGATTTCTTGTTCGTCCATCCGGCCACCGATACCCCTCAAACACCGACCCACCAGCCGTCCACTGGAGGTAACGCCTGATGCGCGCATTGACTTGGCAAGGCCCGAACAAGCTACAAGTTGAAACCGTCGATGACCCGTCCATCATCAATCCCCGCGACGCTATCGTCCGGGTGAAGATGTCGTCGGTGTGTGGGTCAGACCTGCATCTGTTGGGGGGCTACGTACCGACTATGCAGGCCGGCGATATCATTGGCCATGAATTCATGGGTGAAGTCGTGGAGATCGGTTCAGCCGTCAGCTCATTGCGCAAAGGCGACCGGGTCGTCACGGTGTCGATCCTGGGTTGCGGCGAGTGCGAACATTGCAGGCGCTCGGATTTTTCCTGCTGCGACAACTCCAACCCCAATCCCAGCGCCACGGATATCGCCTACGGCCAACCGGCGTGCGGGATTATCGGCTACAGCCATGCGTTTGGCGGCTATGCAGGCAGTCATGCGACCTATATTCGCGTGCCGTTTGCCGACGTCAACCTGTTCAAGATTCCCGAAGGCATCCGCGACGAGCAGGCGGTCTTCGTCTCCGACGCGGTGCCCACCGGTTATTTCGCCGCCGATAACGCCAATATCCAACGGGGCGACACCGTGGCGGTATGGGGGTGCGGCGGGGTCGGGTTGATGGCGATGTCCAGTGCCTATTTGCTGGGGGCCGAACGGGTGATTGCCATCGACCGCCTGCCTGATCGCTTGCAACTGGCCGAAGAAAAGACGGGCGCCATCGCCCTCAACTATGAAACCACGGACGTGCATGCCGCCTTGCTGGAGCTCACCGGCGGCCGGGGCCCGGATCGCTGCATCGACTGTGTGGGCATGGAGGCCCATGGTACAGAGGTCGACTATCTCTACGACAAGACCAAGCAAATGCTGCGCCTGCACACCGAGCGCGGGACGGTGCTGCGCCAGTCGATCCGAGCCTGTCGCAAAGGCGGCACGGTCTCGGTGGTCGGCGTCTATGGCGGTCTGCTGGACAAATTTCCCATGGGGGCCATCGTCAATAAAGCCTTGACCTTGCGCTCCGGCCAACAGCCCGGACAGCGTTACGTGGAACGATTGTTCGAGCACATCCAGAAAGGTGAACTGGACCCCTCCTACCTGCTGACTCATCCAATGGGGCTCGAACAGTCGGTGGAAGGTTATGCAATGTTCAAGGAGAAGACACAGAATTGTGTGCGGGCAGTGTTTCGGCCTGAGTGATTGCGCTGTTTGCAGGGCTGCGCACACACCAGCAGTCGCAGCCCTGCACCATTATGGGTAACATACAGGCCTTCCCGCAGCCCTTCTGCGACCTGCCCAATAAGCCCATTCCATGCCTTTCGAACTCAGCGTTGACCTCACTACCCTCGCTATCCTTGCCGTTGTCGCTTTCATTGCCGGCTTCATCGATGCCATTGCCGGTGGCGGTGGGCTGCTGACCACGCCGGCGCTGCTGACCGCAGGCTTGCCGCCTCATCTGGTCCTGGGGACCAACAAACTCAGCTCGACCTTCGGCTCGGCGACGGCCAGCTTCACCTTCTACAAGCGCAAGCTGTTCCACCCGAGGCAATGGACCCACGCCCTCGTCGGCACATTGGTCGGGGCCCTGACCGGTGCCATCGTCGCCCATTACCTGCCTGCCGAGTGGCTGAACAAGATGCTGCCGGTGATCGTCTTCGCCTGCGGCCTGTACCTGTTGTTTGGCGGCACGCCCAAGGCACCACTGGACAGCGACGCACCGATCAAGAAGACATGGCAGTCGTCCCAGGGTTTCAGCCTGGGCTTCTATGACGGCGTGGCCGGGCCCGGTACCGGTGCGTTCTGGACGGTCAGCAGCCTGCTGCTCTACCCCATCGACCTGGTGAAGGCCAGTGGCGTGGCACGCAGCATGAATTTCGTCAGCAACATTGCGGCGCTGTCGGTGTTCATCTTTTCCGGACAGGTGGACTGGGTGATCGGCCTGAGCATGGGCCTGTCGGTGATGATCGGCGCGTTCTTCGGCGCTCGCACCGCCATCAGCGGCGGCGCGAAGTTCATCCGACCGGTGTTCATCACCGTGGTGCTGGGCTTGACCGTGCGCCTAGCCTGGCAACACTGGTTCAGCGTGGCCTAAGCGCCGCGCCACATAAAGGTCGATCAGGTAGCGAGCGATCGAGCGCGAGGCCGGCAACGGTGGCAGGTCGTGGACGTTGAACCATTGGGCGTCCTCGATTTCATCTTCCTGGGGCACGATGTCGCCGCCGGCATATTCAGCGTGAAAACCGAGCATCATCGAATGGGGGAACGGCCAGCACTGGCTGCCCATGTACTGGATGTTCTTCACTTCGATACTGACTTCTTCACGCACCTCCCGCACCAGGCAATCCTCGGCCGACTCGCCGGGCTCGGCAAACCCCGCCAGGGTGCTGTAGACGCCCGTGACGAAACGCGGCGAACGGGCCAGCAGGACTTCATCGCCGCGGGTAATCAACACGATCATGCTCGGTGAAATCCGCGGGTAGTGACGCAGGTCACAGGCGTCGCAATACATGGCCCGCTCCAACGGAATCTGGCTCATGCGCTTGCCGCAACTGCCACAGAAGCGATGCTCCCGGGCCCAGGTGCCGATCTGTGCCGCATAGCCCAACACCTTGTACAGCGTGTGGTCGCCCTCGAGCATGAAGGCCCGCAGGCCTTTCCAGTGGCAGCCAGGAATGTCCAGCGGGCTGTGCAACTCCAACAGGTAGACCGGCTCGCCATCCAGGTGACCGATGCCGTGTTCGGCGAGGATCGACAGGTCTTGGCGCTTGAGCCACTCGCGGGGGAACAGCGCGCCGTTGTCGTCGAACAGAAAGCCTTCCGGGCTACGGGCCACGGCCCAGCCGCCGGGAAGATCGGTATCGAGTACTGCGGTGGTCCAGCGTGAAGTCATGGTCAGTCAATCCAGAAATTCGGGTTTCTGTTTGCTCATATGGGCGGCCATGGCCACGCGCAGGTCGGTCGATTGCAGCATGGCGGCGTTCCAGGTGGCGACGTATTCCAGGCCGTCGTCGATGCGGTGGTCGCGCATGTAGCTGATCATTGCCTTGGTGCCGGTCACGGCGATCGGCGACTTGGCGGCGATTTCCCGGGCAATGCCCAGCACGCCGTCGAGCAGGCTGGCGGTGTCGCTGTAGACGCGATTGACCAGGCCGATGCTGCGCGCTTCTTCGGCACCGAAGGTGCGCCCCGTATAAGCGAGTTCACGCAGCATGCCGTCCCCGATGATCCGGGGCAAGCGTTGCAATGTGCCAACATCGGCAGCCATGCCGATATCGATTTCCTTGATGGAGAACTGGGCGTCCTCGGCGGCATAACGCATGTCGCACGCGGCAATCAGGTCAATGGCACCGCCCAGGCAATAGCCTTGAATAGCCGCGAGCACCGGCTTGCGACAATTGTCCACGGCGTTGAACGAGGCTTGCAGTTGCAGGATCTTGCGCCGCAGCAGGCGCGCATTGCGTCCCACGTCCTTGCCCAGCTCGTTGGCCACACCGGCCAGCATCATCAGGTCGATGCCGGAGGAAAAATGCTTGCCGGCACCGCTGAGCACCACCACCCGCGCCTCATCGGTGTCATCGATCCATTGGAAGATCTCGATGATCTCGCGCCAGAAATCAACGTTCATCGCATTGATCTTTTCCGGGCGATTGATCTGCACATGGGCGATGTTGTCGGCAAGTTCGACGTTGAACGCTTGGTATTTCGACATGGCAGTGATCCTTTACCGGCTGAAAAGAGGCCTGAACTATACCAAGCCATCGCGACAGGACGTAGGCAGTGCATCGGCCAAAAGCGGGACTTGCGTACCGCAGGATTCATTGTGGGAGCCGAGCTTGCTCGCGATGGCGGCTGAACATTCAATATTGATGCAAGCTGACCCACCCCCATCGCGAGCAAGCTCGGCTCCCACAGGGGGCATCGATGTGTGATTACTCGCGCGCCTCCATTTGCCCATCCCAACCACCGCCCAACGCCGCAATCAGTTGCACGCTGGCAATCAAGCGGCTCTGTTGCAGGCTCAGCATGCTGCGCTCGTTGCTCAACGCGGTGGCCTGGACGGTGACCACGTCGAGGTAGGCAATCAATCCGGCCCGGTACTGGTTCTGCGTCAGGCGCAGGGATTCCCGGGCGGCGTCCAGGGCTTCCTGGCGTACGCGGGCTTCGTCTTCCAGCACCTTGAGCTGGATCATGTAGTTTTCCACCTCGCGCAAGCCATCGAGCACGGTCTGGCGATAGGTGGCGACGGTCTGGTCATACGCTGCGACGGTGCGGTCGACTTCCGCCGACCGCTGGCCGCCATCGAACAGCGTCATCGCCAGTTGCGGCCCTACCGACCAGAAGCGGTTCGGCACGCTCACCCAATTGTCGTAGGTACTGCTGCTGTAGCCGCCACTGAGGCTCAGGGTCAAGTCCGGGTAATACGCAGCCTTGGCGACGCCGATGTTGGCATTGGCGGCCATCACCGAGCGCTCTGCCGAAGCGACGTCCGGCCGGCGCTCGAGCAGTTGCGAGGGCAGCGCCACCGGGATCTGCGGCAGTGCCGGGATGTCCTGGACCTCGGCCAGGTTGAACTCCGCCGGCGGCAGGCCGATGAGCACGGCGATGGCGTTTTCGAACTGGGCTCGCTGCCAGATCAGGTCGATCAGGTCGCCCTGGGTGGTCTTGAGCTGGTTTTGCGCCTGGGCCACCGCGTCCTTGCCGGAGACCCCGGCACGGTACTGGTTTTCGGTCATTTTCAGCGAGCGCTGATAGTTGTCGACGGTGGTCTGCAGCAAACGCTTCTGCTCATCGATCACCCGCAACTGCAAGTAGTTCTGCACCAGTTCCGATTGCTGGCTCAGGCGCATCGCCGCCAGGTCGGCGAAACTGGCTTGTGCGCTCGCCTCGTCGGCTTCCAGGGTGCGGCGCAACTTGCCCCACACGTCCGCCTCCCAGCTGACGCCAGCCTGGGCGTTGTAGGTGTCGCGAATGCCGCTGGACGAACTGCTCAGGCTCGAACTGCTGCTGCCGGTGCCCTGGCTGGAGCGCGTCTTGCCAACGGTCAGGTCCACGGTGGGGAAAAACGCGCCACGGGCATTGCGCACCAGTGCCCGGGCCTGCCGGTACTGGGCTTCGGCCTGGGCTACGGTCTGGTTGGAGGCGTTGAGCTTGTCCACCAGGCCGTTGAGTTGCGTATCGCCGTAGAGCTCCCACCAGGCGCCCCGGCCCAGGGCATCGCTGGGGTTCGCCTGGCGCCAGCCCTGGGCCTCCTTGTACTGCACCGGGGCGGCTGCCGCGGGGCGCTGGTAATCCGGGCCGACGGCGCAGGCGCTGAGCATCGCCACGCACAGCACCAGGCTCAGCACCCGCGAGCCACGGGCGGTCGCCAGCGTTGCGGCAAGATTGAAAGGCGGACGGTCGGTCATAGCGGAGTTTCCAGGGCAGCATCGGTGCGCACGCCACGCCAGCGGTTGAAGCGATGGCGCAGCTTGTCGAGATAAAGGTAAACCACCGGCGTGGTGTAGAGCGTCAGCACCTGGCTGAACACCAACCCGCCGATGATGGTCAGGCCTAGCGGCTGGCGCATTTCCGCGCCCTCGGCGGCGCCGAGCAGCAGCGGCAAGGCACCCAGGATCGCCGCCAGCGTGGTCATCAGGATTGGCCGCAATCGCAGCAGGCAAGCGCTGCGGATCGACTCCAGCGGCGTCTGCCCGGCACGTTCCAGTTGCAGCGCCAGATCGATCATCAGGATGGCGTTTTTCTTCACCACGCCGATCAGCAGGAACAGCCCCAACAGCGAGATCAGGCTGAACTCGCCGCCCAATGCGTAGATCGACAACAAGGCGCCGACCCCGGCCGATGGCAAGGTGGACAGGATGGTCAGCGGATGAATATAGCTTTCATACAGCACGCCCAGCACCAGGTACACCGCCAGCAACGCGCCGAGAATCATGAACGGTTGGCTCTTCTGGGTGGCGGCGAATGCGTCGGCGGTGCCGGCCATTTTCGCGATGACATCCTCGGGCAAGCCAACTTTGGCAAGGGCCCGTTCGATGGCGGCGGTGCCCTGCTCCACCGTCACGCCTTCGGCCATGTCGAAGGAGATGCCTTCGGAAGCGAACTGGCCCTCGTGGCTGACCCGGTCGTCCTCCAAGCTGTTTTCATAATGAGCAATGGCCGACAGTGGCACCCTCGCCCCGTCGGCGGTAATCACCTGGACCTGTTCGAGGGTCTTGGGGTCCTGGGCATACTTGGGATTGACCTCCATCACCACCTGATATTGGTTGAGGCTGTCGTAGATGGTGGAAATCTGCCGCTGGCTGTAAGCGTTGTTCAACACGGTGGTAACCATGTCCATGTCGATGCCCAGGCGCTTGGCCTGGTCGCGGTCCACCACCAGCGTCACCTGCTGGGCGCCGCCGCCGTCACGGGCGTCGATGGCGGTCAGTTCCGGCAGCGCGCGGAAGGCCGCCACCACCTTGGGATACCACATGCGCAGGGAAGCCAGGTCACCACTTTGGAGGATGTAGGCATATTGCGAGGTGGTCTGCTCGCGGCCACCGCCAAATTGCAGGTCCTGGTCAGCCATCAGCATCAACTGGCCGCCGGGGACCTTGGGCATTTCCTTGCGCAGGCGCTCGATGACCTTCTGCGCGGAAATCCCCCGCTCCTTGATCGGCTTGAGGCGCACCAGCATGAAGGCGTTGTTGGTGCCGTTGTTGCCGCCGATGAAGCCGGCGACACTTTGCACTGCCTCGTCCTTGAGCACGGCACGGCGGAAGATTTCCATCTTCGGCTGCATCACATTGAACGACAGCCCGTCGTCGCCACGCACGAAACCGATCAGTTGGCCGGTGTCCTGCTGTGGCATGAAGGTTTTCGGCACCACCACGTACAGCGCGAAGTTCACGCCGATGGTCACCAGCAGGCTGAGCAAGGTCAGGCGCCGATGGCGCAGCACCCAGTCCAGGCTGGTGGCGTAACCACGGACCATCCGCTCGTTGAGCCCCTGGCTCCAGCGCTGCAAGCGGTTTTCCTGCCCCGGTACGTGAGGCTTGAGCCAGCGGGCGCAGAGCATCGGCGTGAGCGTCAGCGAGACCACCAGCGAAACCACGATGGAGGCCGCCAGGGTGATGGAGAATTCGCGGAACAGGCTCTCGATGATGCCGCCCATGAACAGGATCGACAGGAATACCGCCACCAGCGAGACGTTCATCGACAGCAACGTAAAGCCGACTTCTTCGGCGCCCATATAGGCAGCTTTCATCGGTGGCACGCCTTCGTCGATGTGCCGGGAAATGTTCTCCAGCACCACGATGGCGTCGTCCACCACCAACCCGGTCGCCAGGATCAACGCCATCAGCGACAGGTTGTTCAAGGAGAAGCCGTACAGGTACATCACCGCGAACGTGCCCACCAGCGACACCGGTACCGCCAGAGTCGGGATCAGGGAGGCGCGGAAGTTGCCGAGGAACAGGAACACGACCAGCACCACCAGGGCCACGGCGATCAGCAAGGTCATTTCCGCTTCATGCAGGGTGGCCTTGATCACCGGCGAACGGTCCATCGCCAGGTTCAGCTTGACGCTGGCCGGCAGCACCGCCTGCAACGCCGGCAGTTGCGCCTTGATTTCGTTGACCGTCTCGATGATGTTGGCCCCGGCCTGGCGGTTGATCACCAGCAGCACGGCGGCGTCGTTGTTGAAGAAACCGCTGTTGTAGCGATCCTCGACGCTGTCGGTGACTTTCGCCACGTCCTTGAGCCGCAGGACCGAGCCGTCCTGGTAGCGGATGATCAGCGTTTCGTAGTCCTTGGCCTTCTCCAACTGGTCATTGGCCTGCACCTGCCACATGCGCCGGTCGTCCTCCACCGAACCCTTGGGCCGGCGTACGTTGCTGTCGGCGATGGCGGTGCGCACATCGTCCAGGGCCACGCCGTACTGATTGAGCAACTGTGGCTCCAGTTCGATGCGCACCGCTGGCAACGAGCTGCCGCCGATCTGCACCTCGCCGACGCCCGACACCTGGGACAGGCTCTGGGACAGGATGGTGGACGCCAGGTCGTAGAGCTGGCCTTTTTCCAATACATCCGAGGTCAGCGACAGCACCATGATCGGCGCCTGGGACGGGTTGACCTTCTTGTAGGTGGGCATGCTGCGCATGCCACTGGGCAACAGGTTGCGCGACGCGTTGATGGCCGCCTGCACCTCCCGGGCGGCGCCGTTGATGTCGCGGTCCAGGTCGAATTGCAGGATGACCCGCGTAGAACCCTGGCTGGAGCGGCTGCTCATGGTGTTGACCCCGGCGATCGCGCCGAAGGAACGCTCCAGGGGCGTTGCCACTGTCGAAGCCATCACCTCGGGGCTGGCCCCTGGCAGGTTGGCCTGGACCACGATCACCGGAAAATCCATCTGCGGCAGCGGCGAAACCGGCAGCAGGCCGAAACACACGCCACCGAGCAGCATGATGGCGAAGCTCAGGAGCATGGTCGCTACGGGGCGGCGGATGAAGGGGCCGGAGAGGTTCATCGGCAACCGCTCCGGGCTTCAGACCGAAGACCGAAAAGAATGACCGGGCTTTTGTGGCGAGGGGATTTATCCCCGCTGGGCTGCGTAGCGGCCCCTTTTATGAGCGCTGCGCACTCAAGCGGGGATAAATCCCCTCGCCACAAAAAGCGCGCTTGCCCCAAGTTCTCCGGCGTAGGGTCCAGCCGGAAGCTCCCGACCGTCATACCCGCACCTCTTTCCCTTCCGGTCTGGCAAACCGGCGGCCCAAGCGATCGAAGTACAGGTAGATCACCGGCGTGGTGAACAACGTCAGGACCTGGCTCACCAACAACCCGCCCACCATCACCAAGCCCAGCGGCTGGCGCAATTCGGCACCGGAACCGGTGGCGAACATCAGCGGTATGGCACCGAACAACGCCGCCAGGGTGGTCATCAGGATCGGACGGAAGCGCAGCAACGCCGCCTGGTAGATCGCCGTCTGCGGGTCCATGCCCTGGTTGCGCTCCGCGTCGAGGGCGAAGTCGATCATCATGATCGCGTTCTTCTTGACGATGCCGATCAGCAGGATGATGCCGATGATCGCGATCATGCCCAGGTCATTGCCGCTGAGGATCAACGCCAGCAAGGCGCCGATGGCCGCCGAGGGCAAGGTGGAAAGGATGGTGATCGGATGGATGTAGCTTTCGTACAGCACACCCAGGACGATGTACATGGTCACCACCGCCGCCAGGATCAGCAGCAAGGTACTCGACAACGACGCCTGGAACGCCTCGGCCGCGCCTTGGAATTCGGTCTGCACGCCCACCGGCATGCCGATGTCCCGCTGGACCTTTTCGATCACCTCCACCGCATGCCCGAGGGCCACGCCCGGCGCGAGGTTGAACGACATCATCACCGCTGGAAACTGGCCAATGTGGGCAATCGCCAATTGCGCCTGGCGCTCTTCGACCCGGGCCAGGCTCGACAACCGCACCTGCCCGCCATCGGTGGTCTTGACATGAACCTGGTCCAGCGCCTGGGGCCCGAGCCGCTCCCCGGCCTGGGCCTGCAACACCACGCGGTACTGGCTGGCCTGGGTGTAGATGGTGGAGATCTGCCGCTGGCCGAAGGCGTCATAGAGCGCATCGGTGATGTTCGAGACCGAGACGCCCAGGCGTGACGCCGCGTCGCGGTCGATCACCAGGTAGACCTGCAAGCCCTTGTCCTGCAGGTCGCTGGCCACGTCGGTCAGTTCCGGCTGGCGGCCCAGGGCCTCGACCAGGCGTCCGCTCCAGAGGCTGAGCAATTCGGCGTCCGGCGATGACAGGCTGAACTGGTATTGGGTACGGCTGACCCGGTCTTCGATGGTCAGGTCCTGCACCGGCTGCATGAACAGGCGAATGCCCACCAGTCGATCCAGCTGTGGCTGCAAGCGGGCAATGATCTCGGCGGCGCTGTCGTCCCGTTCGCTGTGGGGCTTGAGGTTGATCAGCAGGCGACCGCTGTTGAGCGTAGCGTTGTCGCCGTCCACGCCGATGTAGGACGACAGGCTCTGCACCGCCGGGTCGGCGAGGATCACCTTGGCCAACTGCTGCTGGCGCTCGCTCATGGCGGCAAAGGAGATCGATTGCGGTGCCTCGGAAATGCCCTGGATCACCCCGGTGTCCTGCACCGGGAAAAAGCCCTTGGGCACGGCCAGGTACAGCACGACCGTCAGCACCAGGCTGCCCACCGCCACCAGCAGGGTCAGTGGCTGATGCTTGAGCACCCACTGCAACTTGCGCCCGTAGGCAGCGATCAACCAGTCGATCCAGGCGCCGCTGGCGCGGTAGAAACGGCCCTGCTCTGCTTCCTCGGGCTCGCGCTTGAGCAAGCGGGCGCACATCATCGGCGTCAGGGTCAGGGACACCACCAGGGAAATCAGGATCGCCACCGCCAGGGTGATGGCGAACTCGCGAAACAAGCGCCCGACCACATCGGCCATGAACAGCAGCGGGATCAGCACGGCGATCAACGACAGGGTCAGGGAAATCAGCGTGAAGCCGATCTGCTTCGCACCCTTGAGCGCGGCCTGCAACGGGCTGTCGCCCTCCTCGATGAAGCGGGCGATGTTCTCCAACATGACGATGGCGTCGTCCACCACGAAACCGGTGGCGATGGTCAGGGCCATCAGGGTCAGGTTATTGATGGAGAAACCGGCCAGGTACATCACGCCGAAGGTGCCGATCAACGACAACGGCACGGCCACCGACGGGATGATCGTGGCACTGACGCGACGCAGGAACAGGAACGTCACCATGACCACCAGGGCGATGGCGATCAGCAATTCATGCTGCACGTCGGTGACCGAAGCACGGATGGTCTGGGTGCGGTCGGTCAGCACGGTGACGTCCAGGCCGGCCGGCAGGTTATCGGTGATGCTCGGCAGCAAGGCCTTGATCCGGTCCACCACCTCGATGACATTGGCCCCCGGCTGGCGCTGGATGTTCAGCAGCACGGCCTGGTTTTCGTTGGCCCAGGCGGCAAGGCGTTCGTTTTCGGCCCCGTCGACGATCTGTGCCACGTCCTTGAGCCGCAACGGCGCGCCATTGGCGTAGGCCAGGATCAGCTCGGCGTAGTCCTTGGGCGAGGTCAGCTGGTCGTTGGCATCGAGCATCGAGACCCGGGTCGGGCCGTCGAAGTTGCCCTTGGGCTGGTTGACGTTGGAAGCCCCGATCAACGTGCGCACATCCGCCAGGTTCAGGCCGTTGGCCGCCAGGGCCTCGGGGTTGACCTTGATTCGCACGGCCTGGCGCTGGCCACCGGCGATGGTGACCATGCCGACGCCGCTGATCTGGGCGATTTTCTGCGCCATGCGGGTGTCCACCAAGTCATTGAGCTTGGGCAGCAGCATGGTCTTGGAGGTGATAGCCAGGGTCAGCACCGGGGTGTCGGCCGGATTGACCTTGTTGTACACCGGCGGCGCCGGCAGGTCCTTGGGCAGCAGATTGGTGGCCGCATTGATCGCGGCCTGCACCTGCTGCTCGGCGACATCCATGTTGATGTCCAGGTTGAAGCGCAGGGTGATCACCGACGCGCCGCCGGAACTGGTGGAGGCCATTTGCGTCAGGCCCGGCATCTGCCCGAACTGCCGCTCCAGGGGCGCGGTGACCGCACTGGTCATCACATCGGGGCTGGCGCCCGGGTACAGGGTCATCACGCGGATGGTCGGGTAGTCGACCTGGGGCAATGCCGACACCGGCAGCAACCGGTAGGCAATCAGGCCGGCGAGGATGATCGCCAGCATGCTCAGGGTGGTGGCGACCGGGCGAAGAATGAACAGCCGCGAGAGATTCATGCGCCGCCCTTGTTCGCCTTGTCGGCCTCAACCGGCTCAGGCACCGCCGCAGACTTGCCCTGCAAGTGCTCGGTCGGCGTGATGGGCACCTCCTGGCTGTCGTTGACCACCTCCACTTCGCTGCCTTCCTTCAGGCGATCGGTGCCTTCGAGCACCACCCGGTCGCCAGCGGCCAAGCCTTCGGTGACCACTGTGTTCGTGCCGTCGCTGGCCCCGATCTTCAGCTTCTTGATAGTGACCTTCTTGTCGCCCTCCAGGGCGTAGACGAAGGTGCCATTGGTGCCGAACTGAATGGCCGCCGTCGGCGCCAGGACCACGCCTTTGAGGGTGTCGGCCAGCAGGTGGACGTTGACGAACTGATTGGGGAACAGCGACTGGTCGCGGTTCTCGTAGCGAGCCTTGAACTTCAAGGTGCCGGTGGTGACATCGATCTGGTTGTCCAGGCTTTGCAACACGCCACTGGCCTGGCGCTTCACGTCACCCCGGTCCCAGGCTTCGACGGGCAGCTTCGCCCCGCTGCGATAACGGGTGAGCACGGTGTCGAGGTTGTTCTCCGGCAAGGTGAACACGACGCTGATGGGTTGAGTCTGGGTAATGACCGCCAGGGCCGTGGTGTCGTTGGCCGCCACCAGGTTGCCGATGTCCAGTTGGCGCAAGCCCACGCGGCCGCTAATCGGCGCGCGGATCCTGGTGAATTCCAGGTTGAGCTTGGCGTCGTTGACCGCCGCCTGATTGGTCTTGACCGTGCCCTGGTACTGGCCCACCAAGGCCGCGGCGGTGTCGAGGGTCTGCTTGGCAATACTGTCTTCGGCGTACAGGCCGCGATACCGCTCAAGGTCGACCTGGGCATTTTTCAGTTGGGCCTGGTTCTGCAACAGCGTGCCTTCGGCCTGGAGCAAGGCGTTCTGGTACGGGCGTGGGTCGATCTCGGCCAGCAAGTCCCCAGCCTTGACCATTTGCCCCTCTTCGAAGGCGATCTTGACCAGTTCGCCACCCACGCGGCTACGCACGTTGATGGTGTTGAGGGCCGTGACCGTACCCAGCGCCTTGAAGTACAGCGGGAAATCCCCGGTCACCGCCGGCGCCACCCGCACAGGAATCGGCCCCGTCGCCCCACCGAACCCCGGCCGCGTGCCACCCGAGCGTCCCACGTGCCCCGTCGCGGCCTTGTCCCCCGCCCCCGGCTTCTGGGCCGAACCATTGGGCCAGAACTTCCAGGCCAGCGCCGCGACGGCCAACAGGACGAACAGGCCGAACAGCCAGCGACGGGAATTGCGGGAAACAGACGATTGCATGGAGTGATCAACCATTGGGCGCGTGGACTTCTTTTACGGGAGGCTGAACGATAAGCACTGACGGGTATTTAGCAAAGCGCCTTTACCGGCAATTTACGTTGGGCTTACCTTTCGAATAGTCGGCTAAGACCTTGAAGCACAAAAGAAAACGGCCTGGACAGGGCCAGACCGTTAACAATTGTAATAAATACCTTATTTCATTCCACTTATTTCAGAACAGCCAGGGCCGCGTCGTAGTTCGGCTCTTCGGCGATTTCCTTGACCAGTTCGCTGTGCAGCACAGTGTCGTTTTCATCCAGCACGACCACGGCACGGGCGGTCAGACCTTTCAATGGACCGTCGGCAATCGCCACGCCGTAGTCCTGGATGAACTCGGCACCGCGCAGCGTGGACAGGTTCTGGACGTTCTCCAGGCCTTCGGCACCGCAGAAGCGCGCCTGGGCAAATGGCAGGTCGGCGGAGATGCACAGCACCACGGTGTTGTTCAGTTCGTTGGCCTGGGCATTGAACTTGCGCACGGAGGTGGCGCAGGTCGGCGTGTCGACGCTTGGGAAAATGTTCAGCACTTTGCGCTTGCCGGCGAAGTCCTTCAGGGAAACGTCCGACAGATTGCCGGCGACCAGGGAAAAGGCTGGGGCCTTGGAACCAGCTTGTGGCAACTGACCGTTGACTTGGACCGGGTTGCCTTTGAGGGTGACTTGAGCCATGAACGGATTCCTTCTGACAGTTTGAAAATGGTGAGGCCGGAGTTAACCACGAAATGCTCGCGCGACCTATGGGCGGACATAAAAAGACGTGGCGCCGACACCCCGACGACGGTAATGGTTATTTGGCCTTGAGCTGCAGAAACGACTGATGCAAATCCGACGCCCAGCCATCGATGACCCCTTTGACATCATCGGGCTTCATGACCTGGGATTCGTTGGACAGCGGCTTGCCCGTGCCCTTGCGCACCACCTGGGCGACCACCGCGTTGTTGCCTCCGTCGAGAAAAACCGCTTCGGTGCCCAAGGTGGTTTCCTGGTCGCGAATACCGCTGGCGGTGCTGACAGCGGCCGCCACCAGCGCAATCGGGACCACCTCATACGGTTTCAAGCCTTCGGTCTTGCTACTGACAGCCGTGATCGCCGCCCGTATCACCAATACGCCTGGCCCTGGGACGGTCGCCAGGGGCAAGGACTTGCCCGCCTCCCGCATGAGGGCCTGATCGTAATACGCGGTGATGCCCGACAGCGTGGCCTGGGGGATCTTCACGGTCGGCTGCGGTTTGGGATAAAGCTGCGTCGGCTCGATATAGAGGCTGGTGTACTTGTTCAGATCGATCTTCGGATCGACCCAACGCATGACCTCGGCCCCCGACGGCGACTTCTCTTCCTTGAGCCGGCTGTAATCTCCCAGGAACCCGGAATATTCATCCGGCTGGGTGACTTTGCTCGAACAACCCGCCAAGACGAGCGAGGCTATGCAGATGCTGCCAACCATTGACGCGAACTTCATGCTGTCACTCCTGTAAGCCACACGAGGCGGGGCCGGAACTACAGGTATAGCCAATGGGCAGTTTTTTGCCTGCCCTGAAAAAACAAGTGATTCAGCCGCGCTCGCGAGGTATCAGGCTCTGCAATTGTTGTGCGAGGAAGTTTGCATCGAAGGCAAACGTGTCGGGGTCCTTCAACCCATTGGTCCGGCGCCATTGCCATTGCGTCGATGGCGGCTGGCACACCAGGGAAATGCTGCCGTGCCGGGTCGCGGCCAGGCCGATGATCGACAAAGAAACCAAGCCGCCCACCCCCATCACATCCGGCACGAACTCCACCGGTTTACCGGTAATGGCCAAGGTCAGTTTTTCAGTCTTGAAAGCGGATGTTTCTACCGGAACGTTCGATCCGTGGGCCACATACGCCTCACGGCTCAGTTCCAGCAGGCCGAGCGCCATGACCGGCGCCAGCCATTGTTCGATTTGCCCGTACAGCGCCTTGATCTGTTGCACCCAAACCGCCGACTGGGCCTGGTGCAGTTGTTTCTTGTGCGCTTCGCTGTCGGCGTAGTGACGAAGCATCTCGCCCAGTTGCTGTACATCGTCCATGGGCCGATCCTCGGTTAGGGAGTGCTGCGAAGCTGGATGATGACAGGTCCAAGACGCTGGCGTACGTAAAAGCCACTTTACTGCGTGGCTGATCCTTCAGCGCAGCCGCGCCATGGCGAGGGTGTCCGCCGGCATTGATGTCGAATGAACCACCGCTATCGCGAGCAGGCTCGCTCCCACATGGGTTTCGAGTGACTGCGAGGTCTGGGGGCACTGACGATTTACTGTGGGAGCGAGCTTGCTCGCGATGAGGCCCTTTCAGCCGGCATCGATGTCGAATGAACGACCGCTATCGCGAGCGAGCTCGCTCCCACAGAGAGGCTACTTCCTGCTTCGGTCAGGCCTGGAACCAATCCCGCCGCTCATCCAGCGTGTGGTGGATCAGTTCACGAAGCATCTGCACCTCTGGCGAGCCTTCGGCCTGGGCGTTGACGGCCATCCACAAGTACCGTTGCATCGACAGGCCGAACACTTGCGGCAACGCCACCAGGCCTCGGTCGAAGCGGCTCATGTATTGCGGCAACAGGCCGATGCAGGCGCTGCAGCGAATCATTTCCAGCATCAGTTCGTAGGATTGCACCTGCACCACACCGGCCCGGCGTTGTTCGATCAAGGCGTTCCACGGTGCGAAGCCGTCCACGTGTCGGTCCGCCTGCCATTGCACCAGCATGTAATCGTTCAGGTCGTCCAGGCAGTCCGGGCGCGTGGCCGGGCGTGAGTAGCGCTTGGCGATGTGCGGCACATAGTCCAGCCGCGCCAGTCGATCCGCGGGCAATGTGGCGAAACTCGGCCCCGGCCCCAACGTGTGGGCATCACTCAACCACAGCACCAGGTCGGCGCTGACGGCTTGCAGCGCCAGGTCACTGTCCAGGGTGATGATCTGCAGCCGCACGCTGGCGTTGCGTCGCAGCAATGAAATCAGGTCACGGCCCAGGATGTCATGCAGTATCGACTCGGCCACGGCCAGGCGAATCAAGGGTTGATCGTTCAAGGGCGGCGCGCTTTCGTGGGCCAGGCTGATCAAGCGCGCCTGCAACTGCCGGCCCTCGCGGCTGAGGGTCAAGGCGCTGCCCTGGAAACTGAACAGCGAACGCTGCAGCCGCGCCTCCAATTGCGCCAACTGCTTGCGCAGCCAAGTCGCCTTGACGTTGAGGCTGCGGGCCGCTTGCATGAAGCAGCCGCAACGGGCACTGACCAGGAAGCACTGCGCCACCTGCGGCTCGATACCGCCGGCCATGGCCAGCCACGGGTCGGGGGCACGCAACGGTGTGCGGTATGCGGTGACAGCCTGGCGTCCTGCGGGCTCGATGAAGGTCATGGGTGACTCCCTGTCGGTTGTACGAAGTGGCGAGGGGATTTATCCCCGTGGGTCGCGAAGCGCCCCCCTTGGCTTGAAATCCATCAGGTCTGACACTGAGGGATATTGATAGGGGCTGCTACGCAGCCCAACGGGGATAAATCCCCTCGCCACACATAAATCCTCTTGCCACAAAGGTGTTCACATCAAACAAAGCCTGGGCTAGAGCCCCTCCTCCAACACCTTGCTCAACTGCGCGCCATCGATGCTCAACGTCGCCGTGTCGAGCATGCCGTCCAGGTACGCCTTGGCGATCTGTTCCTGGCGCTGGGCACGCAGGGCCTGGGTCAGGCGTTCGCGGACTTCGTCCAGGGTCGCCTCTCGGGCCGGTTGTTGCTCGGTGAGTTTGATGACATGGAACCCTGCCGGGCTCTGCACCGGGTCCGATACCGCGCCGACCTTCAAGCGTGCCACGGCCTCGCGCACCGGCGGCACCAGTTGCTGCAACGGCTGATAACCACTGTCACCGCCGCGCTCGGCACTGGTGCGGTCCTGGGAAAAACGACTGGCCAGGGCGCCGAACTCAGCGGGTGAGGCCTGGGCTTTCTTGCTCAACTCCAGCGCTTGCCGGCGCACCGCTTCCACGGTTTGCGGCTCGCTGGCTGCCAGGAAAATCTGACTGACACGGTACAATGCCGGCGCGGTCCAGTTGGCTTTCCCGGCCTCGTAAGCCTGTTTCAACTCATCTTCACTGGGATAGCCGGCCGGCACCTGACTGACCGACTGCAAGTAATCGCGAAACACAATCTGCTCGGCCGCCGCTCGTGTCTGCCGCTCCACCTCGGGCCGCTGGCGCCAACCCTGGGCATCGGCCTGCTCCAACACGGCTTTTTCCGCCAGGCGAGCACGGATCCAGCCCTCCAGCGCAGCCCGATTACCCCGCATTTGCTGACGAACCTCGGGCGCCAGTGCGGCCAGCAAGGTCTTGAGCTCTTCGGGGCTGACCTGCTGGTTGCCCAATCGGGCCAAACTCGGCGAGTCGGCCGACACAACGCTGGCGGTCTGCACCGCGGCGACCGGATCGCTGCCCGGCCGCAGGCCCAGCACCAGCGCCACGGCGATCAGCCCCAGCGCCGCGGCGCTGATGACGAAGGTCGGCTTTTTCACGATGCGACGGCCTCCTCCAACGGCGCCTCGACGGGCTCGGCCGGGGTTTGCGCCCGCGCCGCGTTCTGGCTGTACTCACGCAGGTAGACAATGAATTCCTGCAACAGGCGATCCCACAGTTCCAGATGACTGCGCAGATGATCGGCACTCACGCCCGCCGCAACCACGACGTCCATTTCCATCACCAGGAATTCGCCTTGCAACGACAACCGGGCAAAACGTCGCGAGGCGTTCCACCGTTCTGCCAACCCGTCCGGCAATTGGCCCTGCACCCGCAAGGCACAGCTGAAGGTGAAATCCAGGTATTGGCCCGCCGTCGCCGCCGGATTGCCGAATCGCACGGCAAAGCCGATGCCCTGGCTGGCACTGAGCAGTTGCACAATGCCGTTCTGCTCGGTTTCGTTGACCCGATAACCTGCGGCCTGCAACAACTCGGTCAGGGATTTCGCACCGACGTTTTCAATCATTGAGGTCATGTTCGATTCATCCTTGTTCTGTTCAGTGAGTGATCGAGGCCTGGGGCGCATCGAAACGGTTCTTGTAGAGATCATCGCCGAACCCTTGGGCCAGCTCTTCGAAACGCACCCGGGCCTTGGCCGCGAACGGCTGGCGGATCTTCACGATGTCGGTCACATCAATGGTTTCGTAGGCATGCAGTAGCGTCTTGGCGACTTCGTACATCTGCTGATTCTTGACCGAACATTGCTGCACTTGTGTGTCACGCTCGGTCAATTGCGCCTCCAGACGCGCGCGCTCGGCCTCTTTGCCGCGAGCCAGGACCAGCAGTTCGTCGTAGGCTTTCTTGAACTTGCCCATTTGCTCGTTGCTGGCCGCCACCTGGGCCTGGGCCTGGCTTTGCAGGTTTTGCTGATGCCCGGCCAGTTGCTCATTCAGGGCCTGGGCCTTGTTCAATTGCGCGGTCAATTGCTTGATCTGCGCCTGGGCCTCCTTGGCCTGGCTCTCCGCGGCCTGCCGGGCGGCACTGGCCTGGGCCTGTTCGCTTTGCAAGGTTTGCAACTGGGCGGTGGTGCTGCGCAGTTGCGCCCGCAGGCGTTCTTCCAGGCCTTCGCCGTGGGCGCCGCCGCTCAGAAGCAGGCCCAGCACCAGTAACGCGGCCGGACATTGGTAGATGGCACGCCTTTTCATGAGACCTCCCTGCGCTTAGAAGCGCGTGTTGATTTCAAGCTGCAAGACATCGATGTCGTACGGCGCGCCGTACACCGCTTCGGAACTCAACCAACGACCGGTGGCGAAGACGTTGCTCGCCAGGCCATAGTTGCCGCCCAGGAAATAACCCTTGGCGTTGGTGCCACCCAGATGGAATGACGAATCGTTGAAGCCGTCCGGCAAGGCGTCCGGCTGGATGTACTTGTAGCCGGCGAACAGGTTCCAGTCGCCTTCGCGCTTGAGTTCCAGGGAGTTGCCAAGGGTGAACTGGAGCATCCAGGCGTTGGCGCCGCTTTCCACCTCGCCATCGCTGTCCAGGTTGTTGGCGAACTGCCCCGCGGAGCGCTTGCGCATCTCGCCTTCGTCGTAGCCCAGGTTGTGGACGTAGTGGGCCTGGCTGCGCAGTTTCAGGTCTTCAGGCAGATCGGTGTCCCACGCGAAGTTCAGGTCCAGCAGGTTGAACTCCGAGGCCAGGCCGACGTATTGCGGCTGTGGCGTGGTCGACGGGTTGAGGGGGTTGGGCGTGATGTCGCGCAGCAGGAACACGGTGTTGCCCTTCTGCATGAACGCCACCCGCGAACCGTCGCTGTCACAGCCTGGATCACCGGCCCAGGGCTGGCACGGCGAGGAACGCTGGCCTTCGATGTCGTCGAAGCGGTAATAGGCCAACGCGCCCTTGATCCGGTTGCTGTCGTTGATGGCCCAGTTGGCCCCCAGTTGCGCACCGTACAGCCACTTGTTGTCGCTCTCTTCCTTGTCGCTGCCATTGCTGGTGCTGGTGTCGTTGGTGTACTCCACCGGGAACGCGCCGACGGTGCCGAACACGCCCCAGTCCTGATTGAGCTTGTGGTTGAAATTCGCCGCCACGCCATCGAAGTTCAGGTCGCCGGAATACAACAGGTCGGTGGAGAAAAACGGGTTGGCGAAACGCCCGCCGGTCAAGGTCAACTCGTCCGAGGGCATCCAGGTCAGGTAGCCCTGGTCGAGCCAGATGTCTTTTTTGCCAAAGCCGCCGCCGAGGGTCTGGGTGGTGGACACCGGGTTGTTGTCCGAGCCGGTGCCGATGCGGATGCCCGCCGTCCATTGCGGGGCGATCACGGCCTTCATGCCCAGGCGGGCACGCAGGCGGAACAGGTTTTCCCGGTCTTCGCGGGTATTGAGCAACGGCGGCAGGCTGGAACTGCTGTTGGGGTTGACGTCGTAAGGCCCCTTGTCATTGAGCCGGGCGAAATCGACGATTTCGTTGCTGTTGGTGCCGGAGTAATAGCGCGACTCGTCCCGCAAGCGAATGTCGCCATCGAAACTGATGCGTGAGACCCAATCCGGGAAGGTGTTGGGCTGGGCCCAGTTTTCCTGCTTGGCGGTGGCCATGACTTCGGCCTTGACCTGGTCGCGGATCTGCTCACGCACAATGTTCGGCACGTATTGCACCCGCACGTCCCCCGGCGCACCGACCGGCGTTGCGGCGACTGCCGTGGCGGCTTGGCGGGCCTGCACGGCTTCCCGCTCGGCCTGGGCGATCAAGCCATCGGCCTGGTCCTGTTTCAACACGCCCTGCTGCACCAGCAGGCGGATCAGATTGATCGTGGCGTTTTCCGAAGGCGCCGCAGCGGCGGCCGCGTGGCCGGCCAGGCTCAGGGCCACCAGGCCGATCGCCCACGACAATCGATTCACATTGGAAATCATCTGCACACAACTCCTGTTGGCAAACTTTCAAATAGTCGGTTAACCCGGCCGCCGCCCCTGCAAGGACAGGCGCACGGGCAACGTCAGGGAGGCCGGTGGCCGTTCACTCAAATGGGGCGCGGCACGCAGGGCGGAAATCACTTGCTCATCCACCTGCCGGTTGCCGCTGGACTTGACCAGCTCGACCCGGGTGATTTCGCCCACGGCACTGAGCCAGACATCGGCCTGCAGCGAGAACGCCAGGCTGCGCAGGTCGGGGTTTTCCCGCAGCAAGCGCTGGAAGGTGAACGCCAGGAACTGGCTGTAGGTGCCATTGCCCAGGCGTCCGCCCCCTGCCCCGGCCATGCCGCCGCCCTTGCCGGCACCGATGTTGAACGCGTCGTTGCCGGACTGGGCATCGCCGTCCATTTGCATCGGGTTCGCCAGGTCATCCACCGGCGACGGCGGCGCCTCTTCCTCGGGCTTGACCTCTTCGGGTTCCGGGGTCGGCTCTGGCTCGACCACTTTCTCCTCGACCTGGGGTTCCGGCTCCTTGGGCTTCTCCGGCGGAGGTGGGGGCGGAGGCGGCAGCGGGATGATGGTCGGCACCTTCGGGGCTTCGCGGCGCACGCCACTCATGTCATTGGCCCACTGCCACAGCAGCCAGGCCGCGACGGCGCCCAGCAGCAGGCCGGCGGCCCACTTGAGCAGGCGCAGCGGCGAAGTCTTCACCGGGGGCGGATCGATGGGAAGTCTGGCGGTCATGATCAGCCCTGGCTCGGTTTGCCGGTCACGAGACCGACCTGGGACAGTTCCAGGCGCCGCAACAGATCCAGCACTTCAATGACTTTCTGGTACTGCACCGTCGCGTCGCCACGCACGATCACCGGGAAGTCCGGGCTCTGCGCCTTTTCGATGCGCAGGCGCTCTTCCAGCTCGGCCAGGGTCACCGGGTAGGCATCGAGGAACACCTGCCCGCCATCGTTCACCGAAATCGCCTTGGTCTTGGCCTCGGACAACGACACCGAGGCACTGGCCTTGGGCAGGTTGATCTGGATACCTGACACCTGGGCCGTGGCCGTGAGGATGAACATCACCAGCACCACCATGAGCACATCCACCAGCGGCGTGATGTTGATGCTGTCGACCGCTGCATCATCGTCGTCATCGTGTGAAGCGTTTACGCTAGCCATGGCGACTCCCTCAGGCCGGTACGGACGATTGGACGTGATGACCGCGACGATGCGCCGCTTCACCGGACTGGCCTTCGCCGTGCATCTCCGCCAGGCGCGTGATGAACTCGTCGACAAAGACCCGCATGTCGGCGCTGACTTCCTTGTTACGGGTGATCAGGCGGTTGTAGCCAAACAACGCCGGGATCGCGACAAACAGCCCCATGGCCGTGGCGAGCAATGCCGCGGCCATGCCCGGGGCGATAGCGTTGATGTTCACGTCGCCGGCCATGGCCGTGCCGAGGAACACCACCATGATCCCCAGCACAGTGCCGAGCAGGCCGATGTACGGCCCGCCGGCGATGGCGTTGGACAGGGTCGAGAGCTTCGAACTCAGCGCCTGGTTCTCGCGGGTGCGCACGCCATCCATCGAGCACCGGATCGCTTCGATGGTGGCCGCTGACACCGACGAGGTGTCCGCGCCCTGCTCACGGCGGGTGCGGATTTCCTTGACGGCCACCAAGTACAAGCGCCACAGCGATGAATGTTGCAGGCGCTGGGCGAGGTCCTGGTCGTCGGCGAACATTTCCAGACGCGTGCCGATCTTGGCGAACTGCTCGCGGAAGGCTTCGTTGGCGGCACGGAGGCGGCTGACCATGCGGTTCTTGCGGATCATGATGATCCACGACTGGAACATCATCAGCACCAGCACCCCGATGATCACCCAAGCGTCGAGCGGCACGGCGTTGAGCAGGAACCCCAGGCTGCCGAAACCGAAGCCGGACTGCTCTTCATCGACGCCGTAGGCCACCAGTTTCGATTCGGCGCCCTGGGCATTGGCGTCGGCCAACAGCAACGGCGCCGGGCGAGCCACCTTGGACAGGCGCGCTTCGTCCATGGCGCCGCTGAAAGGCGCGAAGGCTCCGGCGGAGACATCGGCACCCAGGGCGATCGGCGAATTGAATGCCGGCATCGCCACCGCCAGGCTCGCGGTCTCACGCCCGTTGACGTACAGCACGACCCGGTCGCCCGAGGCGGTCAACGCCAGGTGCTGCCACTGACCGGGGTTAAGCGGCTGGGTCGAGACCGCGCGCTGGTCATTGATCGCTACGAACGGCACACCCTGATTGACCCCAACCAACAGGCTGGTGGCGGCTTCGCGACGGGCCAGGAGCACTTGTTCGCCACTGGCCTGGTCCTGGCGCAGCCAGGTGCTGAAGGTGAACGCCGCGCCGGCACTGTGTTGCAACGACGCACTGGCCGGCAACAACAACGGCTGGCCGTTGAACTGCAAGGCCCGTCCGATCACGCCGTCGATGCTCACACCGGTCGCGCCCTGGGCATTGTTGCCGTAGGCCGTGGTGTCCCGGGGCGGTACGCCGGTGGCGCCGTCGAAGTGGTACAGCGCGGTGTAGTCCGGGTCGAAGGTCAACTGGCCGCTGCTCGTGGCCGGCGCCTTCTGGTTGCCGTAATACATCCACACGTCCTGGCGCTGACCGCCCTCCACGCTCGGCACGTCGACCCAGATCAGCGCCATGCCCATCAGCGGGTCGAAGCTTTCGATCTGGTGATTGAGCACGGTCTTGTCGTCGGCACTGACGAAACGCAAGTCCGAGCCGTCGTCCTTGACCCCGTCGAAGGTGAAGTTGCCGGTGTGCAAGCGCACCAGCAACGCGGTGCGGCCCAAGGCCTGGGCGATGGCGGCGCCCTGGGGCGTGGTGTCCACCGAAATCTGTTTGCGATAGTGCCAGTCGTCCTGCCACCAGGCGTTGGCGGTCGCCGGAAGCACCAGCCCCAGGCAGATAAACAGGGATAACAATAAGCGTTGCATGGACATGACTCCTGGGTTCAAAACGTCGCTTGCAGGTTGAAGTGCAGGCGCGATTCCTGTTTCGAGGTGTTCGGCCCTTCGAGCAGCGGATAGCCCCAGTCGAGGCTGCCGGACAGCCATTTGCTCAGGCTCGCGCGGGTGCCGAGGCCGACGCTGGCGAGGCTGTAGTCGGCGTCCTGGTCGGGCAGTTCGTCACGCAGATACAGCTGCGCGCCTTCGGCGAAGGCATAGAAGCGCCACTCCTGGACATAACTGCCGAGGAACTTGGCCAGGGATGGGGTACGCAGTTCCTGGGACAGCAGGTAGCCGTCGTCGCCGGTGCGCTCGGCAGCCAGGTAGCCGCGCACCGAGGTGGCACCACCGGCGGAGAATTGCTCGTTGGAAACCAACGGCCCGGAGGCCAGTTGGAAGGCGGCCTTGGAGGCGGTCTGCCAGTCGTTGCCGAAGGTGAAAGTGTAATTGCCGTCGCCCTTGAGCACCGCGAAGCTGGGGCTGGCGCGATAGCGCTTGTAGTCGAACTCTTCGTCGGAGCTGCCGTAGCCCAGCAGGCTCCGGGTACCCGCCACCAGGCTCAGGCCGAGGCCCAACTGGCTGTTCTCGGTGTAGCGGAAACCGTTATAGGCGAAGGTGAACGGCGCGTACTTGAGTGGCGCCTTGTCACTGGCACCACCCAGGTTCAGCTCTTCCTCGAAGTCCTTGAAATCCACCCCGACCGAAAAGCTGTTGGCCCACGCCCCCATGGACGGCAGGCTGTAGATCGCCGACACCCCGTAGGAATGCCCTTTGCCCAACACGTTACTGCCGCCGACGGTCGCCACGTTGCTGTCGGATTGGTACCCCGAGAACTGCACACTCCAGCGTTCGCTCAGCGGCGCGGTGTAGGAACCCGACCAGACCTTGGCGTTTTCGGTGTCCTGGGGCGCGGTGAAGAAGGTCAGCGAAACGCTGTGCCCCAGTTGCCAAAGGTTGTTGTAGCCCAGGCTGGCGACCGTGCGCAGCTTTTCGGTGTCGGCACTGTAGTCGTTGTTCAGCCCCAGGCTGGCTTGCCAGGGGTCCTGGTCCTGGACTTGCAAATCCACGTCCATGGTCCCGGGGCGCTGGCCTTCGCGCACCAGCGGCATGACCTGGCGTCCCGGGGTCTTGTTCAACTGCGCCAGCTCTGCCTGGACCCGGGCGAAATCGGGTACCTCGTCTTCCTTCAGCGCCGGCACGTCTTCACGGATTTCAACGGGCGAATAATGCTTGGCCCCGACCACGCGCACCCGACCGATCTTGGTCTCGCTGACTTGCAGGTAGACGATGCCGTCTTCGACTTTCTGCTCTGGCAGCTCGACGAATACCGATTGATAACCGCGGGCCTGATAGGCTTTTTGCAGGGCTTCCCGGGCGCCCTCGATGTCGCTCAAGGCCTTTTGCGGCCCCAGGAACGGGTACACCGCTTCCTCGATGGCCCGGGCATCGAGCACGGTGTTGCCGCGCACGAAGTACTCGTTCACGTCCACCAGGCGCGTCGGCACCGCTTCGGCCGCCTGCCCGCCTTCGGCGGCAAAGGCCGACGGCCCCCCGACCGCCAGCAGCAGCCAGCCCCACAGCGCCGGCCGCGATTTGAAGAAATGCTCCACACCACCCCCTGAATTCAAAGTACGGCTCAATTGCTTATGGTCGATGTCGTGGCATGCCGGGCCAGCCAGGTGTGCAGAAGCGCGAAGTTCAAGGAGAACTCCGGCATTTGCAGCAAGGCGCCACAGAACACTTCACCGATGATTTTCTCGATGAGCCGCACCGCCCGCGCATCGCCCAGCAGTGTGGCGAGGTCTTTACTCAGGACGTTGAAGCTCCAGACCTTCTGGTTCAGGTCCAGGCCGACGAACCAGCGGAACAGCAGGTTGTAATTGAGTTGTTCGTAGAGTTGCTGCTCGCTGGGCACCGAATAGAGCAGTTGCAGCAGGAGGATGTGCATGGCGGTTTGCGGTGCGATCAGCATCTGGGCACCGGCGTTGAGGCCCTGCAGCACGTCGCGATGGTCATCCAGCAGGTCATCGATCTGCGGACGCAGCAAGACCAGTGAATGACCTTGTGGAATGTAGCTGGACACTTCCTTGAGCGCGCCCTGCCAGTCATCCTGGGAAACGATCCAGACCCACGGCGCGCCGTAGCGATACACCGAGACCGGCTGCTTGCGCGCCGCCTCGACGATCTTCGACAGCCGCTGGTCAAGCTCCTGCATGCCCACTTTCGAATAACGTTCCATAGTCCCCATCGCCTCACTCCCGGCTTCGCGCCCCGGCTCCAAACGACCTGAAAGGTCCCCTCGAACACGTCACACAGGCATGACGGGAATGGCGATGTGCTACCGAACTTTTGTCATGAAAGCTTCATTTTGGAGGGTAAGAAGGGAGTGAGCTTTTTGTGTGCGAGCTTGCTCGCGATGGCGGTGGGTCTGTTGGCGGGGATGCCAGCTGGGCAGCCGTCATCGCGAGCAAGCTCGGCTCCCACAGGGGTTCTCGGGTGGACACAGGGTTTGTGTCCCCCCCATTCCAGTGTGGGAGCGAGCTTGCTCGCGATAGCGGTGGGTCTGTTGGCGGTGATGTCGAACGGGCAGCCGTCATCGCGAGCAAGCTCGGCTCCCACAGAGGTTCTCGGGTGGAGACAGGGTGTGTGTCCCCCCCATTCCAGTGTGGGAGCTCGGTATTGGCGAGGAGGCCTGTGCCTTTATTGGTGTTGCACCTGCACCATTGAACTCACCTGCACCCGCGCCTGCATCTGTTCCGCCCCACCACCCCGGCGCATGCCGCGTACCGGACAGGCGTCGAGGTAGTCCAGGCCGATCGCCAGTTTCAGGTGGCGATCGGGAAGGGTCAGGCGGTTGGTCACGTCGAAGCTGTACCAGCCATCGTCCAGCCAGGCTTCGGCCCAGGCGTGGCTTGCCAGATGGCTTTCATCTTCGGTGCACAGATAGCCGGAAACATAGCGCGCTGGAATACCCAGGCTGCGCGCGCAGGCCAGGAAGGCGTGGGTATGGTCCTGGCAAACCCCCGTTCCACCGGCAAACGCCTCGGCGGCGGTGCTGTTGACCGCTGTTGTGCCGGGGCTGTAGGGCATCCGCGCCGCCAGGCCGTTCATCAAGTCGGTCAAGGCCGAACGATCACGCCGGCCGGCGCATTGTTCGACGGCGAAGGCGCTGAGGGTCTCATCCGCCTGGGTGAGGCGGCTGGTGCGCAGAAACGGCAGCGGTGACTGAGAATCCGGTTCCATCGCGATGGACTGATGGATTTCCACCTCACCATACGCCGTCAGCACCAAGGCACCGTGGGGCTCGTCCATGGTCATCACGTGGAGAATGTTGCCATAGGGGTCAATCTGGCTGCGCACCAGTCGCGGCAGTTCCAGATGCCACTCCAGGATGCGCTGGCGCTGAGTGTCCCGAGGCGTCAGGCGCAGGAACTGGATGCTGGTGCAGACTTCATCGGCGTAGCTGTAAGTCGTGTCGTGGCGTATGGACAGTTTCATACGACCTCCAGGTAAGACTCATGGACGGTCTGGCCCAAGTGGCGGATCTGACCAATCAGGTCGGTCAGCCATTGATGCAGGCCCGACGCCAGGATTTCGTCGATCCCGGAATAGCGCAGGCGCGCATTCAGCTCGGCGGCCAAGCGTTGTGCCGGCCGGCCATTGTTGCCCGGCAAGCTGGCAAGGATATGGTCCAGCTCCTCGATACAGGCATGCAGCGAGCGTGGGACGTCGGCCCGCAACAGCAACATCTCGGACACTTGCTCGGCATTGGGCGCGTTGCGGTAGATCTCGTTGAACGCCTCGAACGAAGACAACGCGCGCAACAACGCACTCCACTGGTAATAGCCACGGGCCGAGTTGTCGCTGACCTCCTCCGATTCCTCGCCGAACATTTCATAGCGAGCATCCAGCAGGCGCAGGGTGTTGTCGGCCCGTTCGATGAAGGTCCCCAGGCGGATGAAACAATAGGCATCGTTGCGCATGATGGTGCCCGATGTCGCGCCACGGAACAGGTGCGAACGCTCCTTGACCCACTCGCAGAAATGGCTGATGCCGTAGCGCCCCAGGCCATTGCTGGCGATGTTGCGCATTTCCAGCCAGGTGGCGTTGATGTTTTCCCACATGTCGGCGGTGATGCGCCCGCGCACGGCATGGGCATTGGTCCGCGCGGCTCGCAGGCAGCTATAGATACTGCCGGGGTTGGTTTCGTCCAGGGCGAAGAAATGCAGCATGCGCTCGGTGTTGAGGGCGTCATAACGGTCGTTGTAGTCGTCCAGCGTACCGGCCGCCAGCAGCGACATCGCCAGCTCGGCATGGCCATCGCTGCGTCCGGCCTGGGGCATCAGCGACAGCGAATAACTGACTTCGAGCATGCGCGCCAGGTTCTCGGCGCGCTCCAGGTAGCGGGACATCCAATAGAGGTCCGAAGCAGTTCTTGAAAGCATGTCTTAGTCCTCTACTACCCAAGTGTCTTTGGTGCCGCCGCCCTGGGACGAGTTCACCACCAGCGAGCCTTCGCGCAGCGCCACGCGGGTCAGCCCGCCGGGCACCAGGCGCGTTTCCTTGCCCGACAGCACGAACGGACGCAGGTCGATGTGGCGCGGCGCGATACCGCTTTCGACAAAGGTCGGGCACGTGGACAGGCTCAAGGTCGGCTGGGCGATATAGGCTTCGGGACGGGCCTTGAGGCGTGCGCGGAAATCTTCGATCTCCGCCGCGCTGGCGGCCGGCCCCACCAGCATGCCGTAGCCGCCGGAGCCCTGGGTTTCCTTGACCACCAGATCCGGCAGGTTGGCCAACACATGGGACAGGTCCTGGGGCTTGCGACACTGCCAGGTGGGCACGTTCTTCAGGATCGGTTCTTCGGTGAGGTAGAAGCGGATCATTTCGTCGACGTAAGGGTAGATCGACTTGTCGTCGGCCACGCCTGTGCCGACCGCGTTCGCCAGCACCACGTTGCCCGCACGGTAAACAGCAATCAGCCCGGGCACGCCCAGCATCGAATCGGGATTGAACGACAGCGGGTCGAGGTAGGCATCGTCAAGGCGACGATAAATCACGTCCACCTGTCGAGGGCCGGCGGTGGTGCGCATGTACACGTGGTCGTCCCGCACGAACAGATCGGCCCCCTCCACCAGTTCCACGCCCATTTCACGGGCCAGGAAGGCGTGTTCGAAATAGGCACTGTTGAAGCGTCCCGGCGTCAGCACCACGGCAGTGGGGTTTTCCAGGGGGCTTGAGCTCTTGAGGGTGTCGAGCAGCAGGTTCGGGTAATGATCGATGGGGGCCACGCGCTGGGCGGCGAAGAGCTCGGGGAACAGGCGCATCATCATCTTGCGGTCTTCGAGCATGTAGCTCACGCCGCTGGGCGTGCGCAGGTTGTCTTCCAGCACGTAGTAGCTGCCGTCACCGTCGCGAACCAGGTCGACACCGGCGATATGGGCGTAGATGCCCCGGTGCAGGTTCAGGCCCTGCATCGCGATCTGGTAGCCCTCGTTGGCCAGGACCTGCTCGGGCGGGATGATCCCCTCCTTGAGGATGTGCTGCCCATGGTAGATGTCGGCCAGGAACATGTTCAGGGCCTGGACCCGCTGGATGCAGCCACGCTCGACCATCTGCCATTCGCTGGCCTTGATGCTGCGGGGAATGATATCGAAGGGGATCAGGCGCTCGGTGCCCTGCTCGTCCCCGTAGAGGGTGAAGGTGATGCCGGCCCGATGGAACAGCAGGTCGGCTTCGCGGCGGCGTTGCTCGAGCAGTTCAAGCGGGGTGTCCGCCAGCCAGCGCGAGAAGGCTTGGTAATGCGGGCGGCAGTCACCCTTTGCGTCATACATTTCATTAAAAAAAGCGTGGGGCATAGCCAACTCCCAGCCGCGTTCTACACGGCATTTCTTATCACTTCGTCATTCCGACGGTTCGGCCTTGCCTTGCTTTAAACCCTGCTTGATTGCGTGCGGTCCTGGGATTGCCCTCTGTTGCTCTTCATGGATGGTGTGTCCTGGCCTGAAAGGCCGGGTTTTCAATACTTAGCAAAGGGTGTGCCTAAGCGTGACGGTGGCACGTACTAATAGAAGAAGCATTGCAAAACCGCAAAAAGGCGAAATTATTTTTCGATCCAGCGACATGAATGACCCTAAATGCTGGCGCCCTTTGTCTCGAGCGCTAACTTGAGCCGCCCTTGAGCAGGTGAAATGGGACAACGGCGCCCCACAACAGGGAAGTTTTTACTCATTCGTCCACGGTTGATCCTTCAGGCGCCGCGAACAACCCCAGGTGGCGCGAACCTCAACGCACTGCAACGTTGCAGGAACATGACCGGATTCATACCCTCGCCCCACCTTGAAGCAGCCAGACCGTCCACCTCCGCTCATCCATGACCGGGCAGCGATCGAACCATTGGCGATTTCCAAGGGCCTACTTCCTCGTGACCTGTCGCGGGTTACCCGAAACAATCAGATGCCTGTGCACGGAGCGTAGACCACTTCCTTCAAGTCGCGGGCAGGTTGCCTCTGGCTGCCGCACAAAAAAATGCCCGGGACGCAGGTCCCGGGCATTTTTGTGTTTCAGTGCAGCAGAATCAGAACGTCACGCTGGCGCTCAGCTTGGCGGTACGCGGCTCGCCGACAGCGACCTGCAACTGGCTGCCCGTGGAAGACGGGTAGTACTGCTTGTCGAACAGGTTGTCGACGTTCAATTGCAACGAGGTCTTGTGCCCCATCACCGGTGCTTCCCAGCGCAAGAAGGCGTCGGCGACGGTGTAGCTGCTCAGCCAGAAATCGTTGGCGTTGTTGGCGGCGCGTTCGCCGACATAGCGAGCGCCGGCACCGGCGTGCCAGGCGCCGAATTCGGCCGGCACGTTCAGGTGGTGGGTCAGGTAGAGGCTGGCGGTGTGTTTCGGCGCATCGGCCAAGCGATGACCTTCGTCATCCGGGTCGTCGAGGATTTCCGTGTGAGTGTAGGCGTAGGTACCGATCAGGTCCCAGCGGTCGGCCAGACGCCCGGTAATATCCAGCTCCAGGCCTTGGGAGCCGACTTTGCCGGCGGCTTCCGAGAGGGTCACGCCATTGACCGTGGAGGATGTCACGACGTTTTTCTTCACGATGTCGAACAGTGCCAGGTTGATGTTCAAGCCTGGCAGAGGATCGTACTTGGCGCCCACCTCATAGCTGCGGCCTTCTTCCGGATCGAAGGTATTGCCAGCGTCGTCCACGGTATCGTTCGGCTTGAACGAGCGACTGTAGTTACCGTACAGCGACAGCGCGTCGGTGGCCTTGTAGACCAGACCCAGGAATGGCACGAAAGCATCGCCGTTGTCGTCGCGGTTCACCACATACCGGCTGCCCAGACCCTGGTCGCTATATTGGTCATAATGCTGGTAACGGCCACCCAAGACTACAATCCAACGATCATCGAGATGCCAGTTATCCTTGAGATAAACCGAACTCGAATTCAACTGATTACGCAGATCACTTTGGGCGGCGCTGACCAGGCTGGGCTCAGGCAGGTTGCCATAGACGGGGGCAGTGATATCGAAACCGCCTCGCGCGGTGTTGCGATAGGTCTTGCCACGAAACTGATCGGACACTTGATTATCGACGCCAACCAACAGGTCATGGCGCTGGCCGAACAGCTCTTGTTTGCCGATGAAGTCCCAGCTCGCGTAACGGGTCTCATCATCGTAATGGGCGCCGTTGGCTGCCCGGCGTAATGCAGTGCCAGTCAATGCGTTGGGCTGAGCGATCGAAAGACTGTACCGGTCATTGTTCCAGCCATAGGTAATCCGCGTTTTCCACGCGTCGCTCAACTCATACTCGAACCGAGCCGTCGCCGTTTCGCGAATACCGACACTCTTGGCCCAAGGCTCATCGAGGCGCTTGTCGTAGTCGATATCCGCCGGATGCCCGTTGGTGAACACCGTACCCCGGTCAAACGGATTGGAGTATTCGTTGTACTCATAACTCAGGTTCAACGAGGCCCGCTCACCCGTCCAAGCCAGGGACGGCGCCACCAGCGTGCTCTCATTGACGCCGTAGTTGCGCCAGTAGTCCTCGTGGCCGCGCTCGGCAATCAGGCGATAGGCCAGGCCGGTATCGCCCAGCGGCCCGGTGGTGTCCAGGCCCATGGTGCCACCGCCTTCGCTGTAGGCCGAGCCGCTCAGCGTGGTGCTTTGGGTGTATTCCGGTTTCTTGCTGATGACGTTGATCAGGCCGCCGGGCTCCAGCGCGCCGTACAGCATCGAGGCCGGGCCCTTGAGCACTTCGACGCGGTCGGTGGTGGCGCTGAAGTTGTGGCCCAGGTTCGAACGCACGCCGTCGCGCAGGATCGAGCCGTCGTCGTTGGTGCCGAACCCGCGCTTGACCAACGAGTCCCGCGAGCCGCCCAGGGTATTGCCCTGGCTGACGCCGCTGACGAACTTCATCGCATCATCCAACGAACGCACCTGGTAATCCGACAAGGTCTGCTGGGTCACCACGTTGATCGACTGCGCCTCTTCCTTGATCGGTACATCGCTCTTGCTCGCCGTGCTGGCTTGCGACGCCGTATAGCCCTCGTCCTGAGTGACACGACTGCCCTGGATATCCGTGGCCGGCAGTTCAACAGCGTCCTGTGCCCACAACGGGCTTGCAATGAAGCAGCAGGACAGGGTTGGCAACACACACTTGATGAAGACGTTGCGATTTGCGAGGGAGGTGGGACGATTCAAGACGCGCACTCATGGAAGGGACGTTAATGAGAGCAAATATACTTTGAGAATCATTCCCAGTAAATATCTTGTATCAAATGATGATCGCCTCGAACCTCTGTGCAAGTTCGCTCCCACAACGTGATATCAAATCGCCCCACCGCCCTAAAGCTTTGGCCCTCGCGGTCGAATGTATTCCATTAAGAGATTTTTTTGCCCAGGAGCAGCGGCATGCAGACGTTAAAGGACTTGTACGCGTCTATCGAAATGCAGTTTTTCGATACCCTCACCAAAAAGCTGTCGAGTCTTTTCCTGTTGGTGCTGGTCAGTGGCTTGCTTTATTGGGTGGCCGTCAGCGCCCGCGCCGAGGTCCTGCTGTTGTTGCGCAACGCGCAGCTGGACGGTGCCTTGCTGGGGCAGATCGAAGGCCGGCTCGACAGTCTTACCCACGCCCTGCTCTTCGGCGCGGTCCTGACGCTGGGCATGATCAGTTTCATGGTCTGGTATTTCCGCCACCTCATCGTGCGCCCCGTCACCGCCATGACCAAGGCCCTGGAAGAAATCGCCAACGGCGAAGGCGACCTGTCCAAGGACCTGCCGCTGGTGACCCACGACGAGATCCGCGTGCTGGCCAGCACCTGCAACCGATTCCTGGCCAAGCAGCGGGAGATCATCAGCAATGTCCAGGCGCTGACTGTGCACATCGCCGTCGAGTCGGCCCGCTCGCTGAAGAACATCAGCGACTCCAGCGACAGCGCCACCCACCAGGCCCGCTTCGCCAAGGAAGTGATGGACCAGAGCAACACCGCCGTGGGCCGCATCGAAGAAGTCTCGCGCCAGACCCAGGGCATCTCCAGCACCACCGCCCAGAACCTGAGCATGGCCCGCGACTCCTACGCCGAGCTACTGGAAGTGACCGGCAACATCAGTGAGATTTCCAGCAGCCTCAGTGAGTTTGCCACCCTGGTGAGCGCCTTGAACCAGCGTTCCTCGAGCATCAAGTCGATTGTCGGGTTGATCCAGCAGATCTCTGCCCAGACCAACCTGCTGGCCCTCAATGCCGCCATCGAAGCCGCCCGGGCCGGCGAAAGTGGCCGTGGCTTCGCGGTGGTGGCCGATGAAGTGCGCACCTTGGCACAGAATGTCAGCCGGGCCACCGACGATATCTCGCGCAACATCGACGCCATGCTCGAGGAGGTCAGCTCCACCCACGAGCAGACCACGCAGATCAGCCACAGCGCCCGGGAAACCCAGAAAGTGGTGGAACGCGCCTCCGGCCATTTCGAAAGCATGATCGTCGATTTCGAATCCACCAACGGCAAGCTGGCGGACATCGCGACCCACATCCAGCAGTTCGCCGACAGCAACACCGGGATCAACGACCGGGTGACCCAGATTCATGCCGACAGCCAGTTGATCGACCAGCGCATGCAGCATTCGGCAACGGCCACCCGCGACCTGTCCGGCGTGGCCGAAAAGGTCCAGGCGTTGCTGGGTCGTTTCGTGCTCGGCCACGGCAAGCTGGATGCCGCCATTACCCGCGCCAGCGAATGCCGCGACACGCTCCAGGTCCGCCTGGAGGCGCTGCAACGCGAAGGCCTGAACTTGTTCGATCAGAATTACCAGCTGATTCCCGGTACCGATCCCAAGCAGTACATGGCCAGCTACACCGAACGCTTTGCCCAGGTGTGCCAGGAAGAATGCGACAAACTCACCCGCAGCACGCCGGGTGGCAAGGTTTCGTTCATTGTCGACAGCAAGGGCTACTGCCCGGTGAACAACAGCTGGGTCTCCAAGCCGCCCACCGGCGACCGGTCGGTGGATTTGCCGGTGTGCCGCAACAAGCGAGTCTTCAACGACCCGGTCGGCCTGCGCGCGGCAGGCAACGTTCAGCGCTTCCTGCTGCAGACCTACCTGCGCGATACCGGGGAAATCATGACCGAGATCGACGTACCGTTCTTCTTCGGCGGCCGCCATTGGGGCAATTTGCGGGTGGGCTTCGATGCGGCGGTGTTGTTGGCGAAGTGAGGGTGCGCTCAAAAAGGGATGTATGCACGTCTTGAGACTCCCCCGAAAACAACTGTGGGAGCGAGCTTGCTCGCGATGGCGATGTGTCAGTCAACATCAATGCTGCTGATCCACCGCCATCGCGAGCAAGCTCGCTCCCACAAGGGGATCTGTGGTGTATGCAAATCCTGAGGCCACTCCACAAAGGGATCTGGGGTGTATGCACATCCTGAGGCCACCCCACAAAGGGATCTGGGGTGCATGCACATCTTGAGGCCACCCCACAAAGGGATCTGGGGTGCATGCACATCTTGAGGCCACCCCACAAAGGGATCTGGGGTGTATGTACATCCTGAGACCACCCCACAAAGGGATCTGGGGTGTATGTACATCCTGAGACCACCCCAAAACAACTGTGGGAGCGAGCTTGCTCGCGATGGCGTCGGATCAGTCGACATCATCGTCAACTGACACTCCGCCATCGCGAGCAAGCCCGCTCCCACAAGGGTTACATCATCCGCTGGGCATCAGCGGTTCAACAGCACTTGGGCCCACCCTTGCCGCCGTAACGGGCCTCCTGGCGTTCGCGGAAGAACGCCTCGTAGTCCATCATCGGTTTGTCCGGGTGCTTGGTTTGCATGTGCTCGACGTAGTTGTCGTAGTCGGGCATGCCGACCATCAGGCGGGCGGCCTGACCGAGGTATTTACCCAGGCGACTCAAGTCATTGAACATCGTTGCAATCCTCTATCAAGCGTCCGGCAGGGCCTGGAATGGCGCTTCCTTGTCCGTGCGTTCCTTGGTGCCCCA